>DAOVHT010000090.1 GCA_030671745.1 Candidatus Nanohaloarchaea archaeon | reverse complement strand
GCTCTCTAAAGAGGCGGCCATGAGTTCATTGAGGCGTATATTGCCTGAGATAAACCTTAAAGAAGATACGATCGATCCTAAAGTGATTGAAAAGCTTGAGGTAAACAGGTCTGATTTCAATAGTGCGCTCCTTGCAGTCGAACCGTCTGCCATGCGTGAGGTCATGATTGAGATACCTAAAGTCAAGTGGGATGATGTCGGTGGACTTTCTGAGGTCAAGAAACGGCTTATGGAAAGCATTGAATGGCCTTTGAAATATCCAGATTCATTCAAGACGATGGGGATTCGTCCGCCGCGAGGCATTCTGCTTTATGGTCTTCCTGGGACAGGCAAGACACTTCTTGCAAAGGCTGTGGCCAACAAGAGCAATACCAATTTCATATCGATCAAAGGACCTGAAGTTTTCAATAAGTATGTGGGCGAGAGTGAGAAAGCAATCCGTGAAGTGTTCAAGAGGGCACGGCAGGTTGCACCGTCAATCATATTCATTGACGAGATTGATGCGATTGCACCAAAACGAGGTCATGATACGGATTCCGGCGTGGCTGACCGTGTGGTCAACCAGCTCCTGACTGAGATGGACGGTCTTGAAGGTCTTGAAGGTGTTGTGGTGATTGCCGCAACTAACAGGCCGGACATAATCGACACGGGTGTGCTTCGTCCGGGCAGGTTTGACAGGCATATCTATATCCCTGTGCCTGACAAAGAATCACGGAAGAAGATATTTGATGTGTATCTGTCCAGGATGCCGATCGACAAAGATGTCAAGGTGTCGAGTCTTGTCTCTAAAAGCGAGAATTATGTCGGTGCTGACATTGAATCTATCTGCAGGGAGGCTGCATTGATTGCGCTCCGTAAGGATATCAAGTCAAAGATAATCACTAAAGATGATTTTGATAAGGCGTTCGATAAACTCAAGCCGACAGTAACCAAGAAAGAGATTGATTCCTACAACAAGAAAGTCGACGAGTCAAAGGTATCTAAAGAGGAAGTATCTCCGGATTATCTTGGTTGATACTTTTTTTCTTTTTTTCTTTATTTTCAGTTCTTTTGTTCTTCTAGGTTGATTTATAAATTTCAGAAGTTATATATTTGTAGTGGTGACTTCATGGGATTGGATGGTTTAGATACAAACATTGAAAGATTTGTCAGATTGTCAGAGAGAGGCAATGTCTATATCATGTTGCCACAAAATAGAATTAATTATGAATTATCTCCTGGTGCCATAGGTCGGATAAAGTATTATAATAAGGGTTCTAATGTACCTTCCAATTATGGTACATTATTTATAAAAGAGGTAACTGATTGTGATGGCTCGATCATTGAACCTGAAAGTTATGTGTTTCAGGGTAGAAGAGAGATTAAATTGGGTGTTTTTGAGAAGGAAGGGATGTCTAAAGCTTATGGTGAAATAATTCTTAGGACTGAAGACGTACCATCTGCTGATAATTTGAAACTGTTGATTGAATTCATGTGATTTTTTGTTCTGTTTCAATAATAGTTGAATTAGGGTGCCAACTATAAAAATGAGAATATAGTCCCGCCAGGATTCGAACCTGGGTGCCCGGTTCCAAAGACCGGAATGATTGGCCTCTACACCACGGGACTGTATCAACAGTATAATAAATGGTTGCAGCAATTTTTAAAAAGATATGTGAGGGTTGCGGTGTTTTTTATTTCTTATTTAGTTTAGATGTTTTAAGAACAGGCTTTTTGCGTTCTCTTTTACTATCTGCCTATATTCTTTTGGGCATAAGAATGATACGCGCCAGTCCTGCCATCTCTGGCGCATCAATGACCGTGAAAGTGCAGAGATGTCTTTTAGTTTTACTATGTCACCGTTGTCTTTTTTGATGTTGATGTGCTCTATGCCTTTTGGATAGTTCATTATGTCTAAGATAATGTAACCTTCAGGAATTTCAAGTTTGTTTGCGATCAGGTTTTCAATCCGTTTCAGTTGCGGTAGGTTGTCTTTTATCTCAAGGCATCTTGTTACATGTTCGGTGCTCAGGTCATCTTTTGTAATTATGCGCGCTGTCTTGAAGATGCGTCTTTGGTCTATCCTATCTATTATGTCTTTTGTGTAACCGTCCTGTTGCCGTAAGGTGCTCAGGAAATCCACTTCGTCAATCTTCAGTAGTTTGGTTATGTTAAGTGATCGTCTGTCCATGGCGTCAAGTGCGCGGAAAAGCATCCGTTCAGCAGTTCTTTTTGTTGTGTAATCATAGACGGCTGAAAACATCATGAACCTGGCAAGTATGACTGATTCTATGGTCCTCAGTCCTTTTTCTTGGAATGCGAAGGTGCCGTTTTCTATAGTTGCTATGTGCATCAACCGGCTCAGGTCTATCACGCCATATGCCACGCCTGTAAAATATGAGTCTCTTGTTAGGTAGTCCAGTTTGTCTATATCAACACCGGAGGATAGGATCTTTCCGTATTTTCCTTTTCCTATTATCATATCCTGGACTGCAGTCTTGTCTATGTCATGTTTTTCAAAAAGTTCAGAGAAATCGTTTTCTATTATGTTTATTGCATTTGTCTCGTGAAGATGGTCTGTGGTGGGAGAAAGTACTGATTCCAGTGTGTGTGAGAACGGTAGGTGGCCGATGTCGTGCAAGAGTCCTGCGATGCGGATCAGTCTTGTGTCTTTTTGGTTTAGTCCTAGGCTGTGACTTATTTTTCCTGCAAGGTGCATGACACCTAATGAATGTTCGTATCTTGTGTGGTTTGCAGAAGGGTATACAAGGTCTGAGAGACCTAGCTGACCAATTTTTCTTAATCTTTGGAAATGACATGAATCAATAAGTTCCATCTCAAGTTCTGAGCATTCTATGTCACCATGGACTGCGTCTTTTATGATCTTGACTTTTATTGGTATCACCTTTATTGTTATGATTTTGTTTTCAAGGTTTTTAAAAGTAGGTTTTTTTTGGTTAGGTTGTGATTTCTTTGTATGCGCTGTGTAATCTTTGTGCATATTTCGGGTCGGTTGTGAATAAAGTTGTTATATCGTTTATCTTGTAGTCGATGTATGCACGCATTAATGTGTCTTTTGAGGTATCGGTTTTTTGTCCTTGTGGGTATATCAGGTTGTCCAGTTTCTCGTTCAGGTTGAATGCGCTCAATTTCGGGAAAGGGAATGTTTCAGGTAATCGGTTAGTATGGCAGGCAAGTTCTGTTATTGCATAGAAAATGTGTTTGCATATTCTGTTTCTGTTTTCTGTTGATCGTTTTTTGTGGTCGGGGCAGGTGCAGGTGCCTATGAAATTCTGCAGAGTTGGTTGTTTTAGTTTTATGTATTCGATTGTTGTCTTGTAGGTCTTTTCGGGATTGCTGTCTGCGGGGACTTCTGCAATCCATGCATTATTGTCGATATTTTCAAATTCAAGATGTTTTCCTTCTGAATGTTCAGTGTAGAATTTTGCTCCACCTTTAATTGCAGTCATGTAATCCCAGAGATTGTAGGTGGTCTCATGTTTTGTCCATGGTGGCCAGTCCTGTTTTAGTGCGTCGTATCGGAATCTTGGCTCAAACTGTATGCCTTGGTCTACTTTTCTTTTTTTTACTTTGTCTATGAATTCTTTTCGTTTGTTTAAGGAGAATGGATAGACTGATTTCATCAGGTTTGATCTTTTTTCTTTGAAATCATTTTGGGAGATCTGCCAAAAGTTGCCGTATATGTTCCAGTCGGTCTCGTCTGAATAGTTTATGTGTTCTGTGTCGGTTTCTGGGAGGTTATGGATGTTGTAGGATAATACTTCGTCTGGGTGTTTCGGGAGGAGGACGCAATTTTCAAGGTTTAAGGTGTGTGTGTTGCCGGTTTTTGCTAGTTCTTGTATTATATGTTCAAAAGTGGACTTAGGTGGGATTGTATGTATGTGGTCTTTGAATCTTTTGTTTATCTGGCCTGTTGTCATCGGTCTGTATTCTGTCTTTTTTGACCAGGGTTTTGTTTTTTGTGGCATGAAAATCACACTATATATATAGTGTGGGTAATCTTAAACAGGTTTGGATTTTTTAGGGTTTTAACTATCTAACTATAGCAAATATTTAATAAATTTGTGTTTTAATTATGGATATGGGGTGGGAAAAGGAAGATTTTAAAAGTTATTGGTTTCATCTTCCAAAAAGAGGGGAGGGTGCGATTAACGAATTTTTTGCTGTAAGAGGAGGGTATTTGTTGAGTGATAATGGTTCTTGTTATATGATACCCCAACAATATGCAGATTCTTTTAATTCTGAGTTATGGGTGGGTATTTTAAAAGATGATAAACAATTAGTGCATTGTCTGAATCCTCAAAGATTTAGAGTAATCGAAAAAGATTTTCCAATAGATTATCTAATTTTTTCGAATGGAGCAGGTGTTATCAATTGGTCTGATAAAAAATTATTACTTGCTCACAACATGAGACGTAATGAGATTGAACAAG
>DAOVHT010000113.1 GCA_030671745.1 Candidatus Nanohaloarchaea archaeon | reverse complement strand
TCGTTATGCTCTCTTTAATTCCAAGGTGCATTTCAGGTTATTGAGTGAGAGTCGTGAGGTTATTGCCACTCCGGGCAGTGATGATCTGTTGTCGAACATAAGGAACATCTATGGGAAAGAGACTGAGAAGAATGTGTTTGGTGTTGACAGTCCTGTTGAAGGTGGGATTAGTGTTTCTGGGTTTGTGTCAAAGCCTGCATTGACTCGGGGGAGTAAGGATCATCAGTCTGTGTTTGTCAATGGTCGGTATGTGAAAAATAAGATTGTGACTGATTCGGTCTATAATGCGTACAAGACACTCCTTCCAAAGCATAGGCATCCGTTCTTTGTACTGTTCATAACTATTGATGCTAAAGCGATTGATGTCAATATCCATCCGTCCAAGAAAGAGATAAAGGTCAGAAATGATATTGAGGGTGATTTAAGTGATGCTGTATTTTCTGCGGTTGACAAGGCGTTGAAAGAGAATGTTCTGATTCCTGAAGCTGTGATATCTGCGATGGATAAGGTCAGGTCTTCTGGAGTTGGACCTAAAGCTAAGAATACTTATAAGATGTCATCTGGGACACAGGCCACGCTTCGTCCGTCTCAGTCTATTGTTCGTGAGAAAGAGTCGTCTTATGATGATTCTTCGGAGAATGTTGAGACTGTTGATGATGAAGAGGTTTCTGTTACATCTTCATCTGATGATTCTGTTTCGGTTGTGGATGAGGTTGTCAGTCGTCTTCCTGAGATGAGGTTGATTGGGCAGGTCAACAAGACCTATATTATTGCTGAAACTTCTGGGGGGATGTTGATCATTGATCAGCATGCTGCGCATGAGCGGGTTGTATATGAGAAGTTCATGGGCATGTACGGGGCATCTGATATCAAGACACAGAACCTTATCAATGTCCAGATAATTGAGCTTCCCGCAAAAGAATCGTTGATACTGTCTTCTAATCTATCTGAGTTCAAGAGATACGGATTTGATATTGAGACATTCGGCAAGGATACCTTTATTGTGCGCACTGTCCCTGTCATACTGGGCAAGGTCAGGTCAAAAGATATGATCCGCGATATTGTTGAGGATTTCATCAATCTGTCTAAGTCTGAGAAGATATCTGAGATCAGTGAGAAGATAATCATCACTATGTCCTGTCGCGCTGCAATCAAGGGCGGTGAGGAGTTGACTGCGCATTCTATAAAGGCGCTGATTGATGAACTTGCGAAGACTGAGAATCCGTTCACCTGTCCGCATGGTAGGCCGACGATTATTAATATGAGCGTTGCTGAATTGGAAAAGAAGTTCAAGAGAGTTGTTTGATTATGTATGGTGTTGATTGAACATAACTAAAGGCTTATATGAAGTCGCCCTATGGGCGATTTGGATGGAGTGAGTGCAACGAACGAAATCGTATAAGCCGTTGTTACGTTCTTTCGACAGAAAGGAGGGATAGTTGTAGGTGGTATTTGTGTAACAAAAAATTCCGAAGAGTAAAATTTGAGTTCTCTTAATATTGCGCGAAAACAAGTGTAAATATGGGGGTTTTTTTAAAAAATTAAATTTCCTTTTTTATATTCAAGCAAACTGATCATGGTTTTGATTACAATTAAAATATATATTAGAGCAGAACTATCATTTATTGCCCATCGTTCTCCTTCTTTATTATCAATTCCATGAGCATCCCCCATAGATCTAATATTGCCCAGTCCTAGCAAAATACCATTTTGTTTTTTTGCAGATATAGATTCTGTATTGAATGTATTTGATATTTGAACTATTCCTGCACATTTTGTTAGATTTGTTGATTTTGCAAAATCCAATCTTAAAAAATCCTCAAGTGCTCTACCTGCATCATTAACTGATTTTTTAGAATCAATTGTATAATCTTTAATAGATTCAGCTAAATCATCCATTATATCTGAATTAATGTTTTTATAATGGTTGCCAAATTGTTCTCTTAAAAATTGACTGATTAACAATTCATTATTTAACGATTTATTCAAAGACTCTAATTCCTGTGATGCAATTGTAGTTCTTATTTCATGTTTAACTTTTAATACTTTAGACCATTCTTTAAAGATTTTATTGATTTTTGTCTGTTCTTGTTTAATTTCGTAAATTTTCTTTACTAACTTTGATGAATCCTCTTCTTTTTTACCCGCACTTAAGAAATAATAAAATTCAACATACGGCTTAAATTTTACAATTTTATTCTTAATAATTAACAAAGATTTTTGTTTAGTCCCATCAATTTTTTTAAAAACATTTTTATCAATTTTAATTATTTTGTCTTCGAAATGTACGATACCAAAAAAACTCAGAAAAAAAATTGCATTTTTTGTATAATTTGGTGTTTTATTGAAATATTCTATGACTTCTTTTTCTGTGTTGAATTTATCCCTTCTTTCAAAAGTGAACAAATATTCCAATATTTCACAAACATAGGTAATATTCGCATCAGGCAAGTTTATTTTATTCATAATTCTTCATCTAACTCTGACTCAATAAGATTAATTATTGCTCTTACTATTCCAAGTTGTTTTTTACTTTTTACAACCCATTTGGAACTTGTATTAGGACCATTAATTGTTATTGTATATGTCCCATCAGTAACATTAATTTTTTGCGTTTGAGAATCACTTATATCTATTTTTTCCCCATCAGCAGGGGTATTCTCTGAAGATTCGGAATTTATTGTTTTTTTAGTATCCTTATTTATGGTGGTGTCCACTAGTTCAATGTTGTTTCCTGAGCTTTTCACTAATTTTGCTTGTTCTAGTAAGGATATTATAAATTTACCCCCATTTTGATAATACATTGGGGTTTTACCTGGATTTTTTTCTTTTACAAAATGTTCTAAATCAATATATGTTTTAATATTATTCGAATTAAAAAATTCTGTCTTTAATCCTAGGTAAAGTTCATGATTTTTAAGTAAATCTCCAAATTTAATCTTTGCCCCTTCTTCGCGATTAGCTTTTAAGTCATACATGATATCTTTAACATTTTTGTCGTCTGAAAGTATGAATTTTTGTATATTCTCTGTCTTTTTTCCGTTTACTACTTTTGTTCTTTCTTCTTTTAGGAACCCTAGATATTTGAGATAAGCCAAATTTCTACTGATATAATCATCAATTTTGGTATATAATCCACATTGTATTAATTGTTTTATTGTAAATGTACTGCCTGTAGAATTAATTGTTTTAATTGTGTCCCATAAAGTTTTTGTGTTTAGTACGCCACTATTGCTGGGCAATTTTATCCTATATGAACTAATTTTGTTTTCCATATTAATTACATAACTATTACATCTTTATATATCTTTCCATATTATTGTTACATATCTCCATCTTTTTTTAAAAAAAGCCCAAAAAAGAATTAATATTTTATTGAACATAATAATAAATCATACAAAGTTTAGTTTATATAATTATAATCTGTTTGTGTGTGCATTTTCCAATCAATCCAGACTCTAATATATAAATCATTTCAGCTCAATTAATCTTTGTTATTATGTTGACATTCTTTGAAGCAGTTGTATTGGGCATTGTGCAGGGCATAGCCGAATGGTTGCCGATCAGCAGTGAGGGCATGACTTCACTTATCATGATCAACTTTTTCGGGAAGAGCCTTTCTGAGGCGCTGCCCATGTCTATCTGGTTGCATATCGGCACAATGCTTGCGGCCGTTTTGTTCTTGAAAGATGATTTAGTTGGTATTGTGCGCAACCTACCCAGATACATCAAAAGAGAATCGTTTGAAAGTACTGTCAATACGACAACAACATTTCTTATTGTGAC
>DAOVHT010000026.1 GCA_030671745.1 Candidatus Nanohaloarchaea archaeon | reverse complement strand
TAAGGCTGAAGTCCTTTTATCATTTGCAAAAGAGAGAGAATTGGAATTGGTTTCTCTTGATGATGATAAAAAAGATAGATTTTCAGAAGGACTTATAGATAAACGAGATAATTATATTATTCTGGCTAAAGATAATATTAATAATTCTGATATTGATGAGGTTTCCAAACAAAATATTTTGCAAGATATTGATAAGATTGGTGGTTTAGATATATCTGATGGCGATGATGTTGTACTGGATGATGATGTTATCTTGTCTGATGAAAATGTAAGTGATGTTATTGAACAACAAGAAGAACCAGAGATTATTAAACCAGTAGTTAAGCTTTCTGAGTTGCAGGAGACTGCATGCAATGCTGCTGAAACAGGTAATACTTGTGATACACGGCTTTTCGATCTCGGTCTTGTGACAAAGGACGAATGTTGTGCGGCGTTGGGTGCGTGCTGTTAAATGGTTTATATCTGAAAATGATTGTGTATTTGTATGGAATTTAAAAATTGGTTTATCGTATCATTGGTGTTTTCATTTCTTTTAGTTTCCACGTTGGCGTTTTCAGAACTCAATTGTATTGTATCAGATACTCAAAGTTTAGGTACTGGGGTATATAAGATGTCGAGTCTTTCCAATGCGCACGCAGAACTTTATATAGAATCTAATTATCTTTATAATGTCTCTTGTGAGGATGTGACTAGCGGTGGTGTGCCGACAGGAGTCAATTTAAATAATGATTGTGATGATATTCATTTCTTTAATCTTTCTTCTGCAACTAATGCGCATGTTGAAAGATCAGATCAAGGAAATTATTTAGAAGGTGTCTGTCTTTCTTCAGATGATGCCACAATAATATATGGTTATGAAACAACACAGAATTGTTCTGATGCCGGGTATCAGGCGTGTCTTGGTACATTCAGTAGTGATACGAATGCGCATGTTGCAGATTGTGTGACTGCTCCTTACAGTAATTATATCTGTGCTAATCTGACTTATGATTTTAACTGTGATGATGGTGTTTCTGATACAGATAATATGTGCAGTATCGCTTGTGGTGCTGATAATCAGTGTGATGGTAGAGTTCCAGGATTTAAAACAGATAGTTGTAGTGAGGGTATGGATTATTTTATTGATGTTTGTAGTAGTACCTGTAAGTTTGTAGATGATCCTGCTAAAGTTTGTAATAGTACTGGTACTGGTTGCAATGGGAATACAGCATGTGATGGATATTCTGCGGGTCAATGTCTTCCGAGCGGAACCGAGTATTGTGATAATTCGTGTATTAATAAGACTGTGGTTGGTGGTATGTGCATAAATAATAAGGCTATGCGTAAGGCACTTGTACATTATACGGTTGATCCTTATAATCGAAAATTAGATACTGCTGCTATGAAATGTCTTATAAATATGTATCTTGGTGCAAGTTGTAGTGATCCAAGATCACAGGAATATATAGAGGTTGCAAATGCACTTCCTGATTCAATTCTTCCCAATTGATTTTTATTTCTTTTTGTATATCTTTTAGTTATGATTCTTAAAGTTGCATATAGAGGTAAGGATTTTTGCGGGTCGCAGATACAGGATAAAGGACGGACGGTTGAAGGTGAGGTCATATCGGCTCTTGAACGACTTGATTTGATTGATGAGGACGCTTCGCGGTTTAGGATAATCAGTAGGACTGATAAAGGTGTATCTGCCTGTTGTAATCTTGCAAAATTTGAGTCTAAAAAAAATGTTGATATTGAACGATTAAATCATGAATTACCATCTGATATTTTCATTCTGGGCAAAAGCGAAGGTGTGTTAAAATTACCAGTCAAGAAACATTATGTTTATATTGTGGATGCGTCTGTTGCAAAAAAGATTGATACCTGCAAACTTAAACATGTTGCAACGCTTTTTTCTGGAAGGCATGGTTTCTCCAATTTTGCACGAATCGAGAAGGATAATCTTAAAACGTCTGTCAGGGATATAGATGTCAAAGTTGAACTGATCGGTAATTTGGTATTGATTCATTTTTTTGGTACTGGATTTCTTTGGCAGATGATACGGCGTATTGTGAGATGTATGTATGATTTTTCGTATGGCAAAATTGATGAATCTAAAGTTATAGGGCTTTTGGATTGCAGTATCTCTAAAAATTATTCTGCTGCGGATGCAGACAATCTAATTCTTGTTGATATTGATTGTGGACTTGAGTTTGATCCTGAGCCTTATATCCAAAATAAGATAGATAAAAAAAGGGGCTTGCTGGAAAGAGAGATGTTCTTTTTCAGTCAACTATAAATCTCTCTTTTTCCAGCGTTTTTGCGAGGTATGCAACCTCATTCTGAGCTACTTCTTTGATATCTTGCGATATCTTTTGTTCTGTTTTATTTATTGTATCTAAGACTTGTTTGGGCAAAGTCGTTAGTGCTTTCTCTTTCTGTACAAAGCTGTACATAGTGTTCGCTTGTGTTATCTGGGGGGGGTTCATAGGGTTAGTTGTTTCAATCGGTTTGAAACTATAATTTCTGGATAGTTTTCCAGTTCTTGTTGTTACAAAAATTCCTGCAGTTATAGCTAGCACTGCAAGAATCATCAGCCACCAGTAATCCAGTAAACTTTTTTTGGTTGTTATATCAGTTGTGTTGTCTTGTTGTGCTATATTTTTGTCTACAAGATTTGTTACAAATATTGTGGGTTTTGAAAAGGATATGATGTCTTTTGGATTTATGTATCTGTCTGTTTTATATTCTGTGCGTATGTATGTATCTGGTTCTAATTGCGGATAGACTATAAGATATGAATCTTTGTTTTCATTAACTATTATTTTGGCGGTTGTATCAGTGAATAATATGTTATCTGTCGTTATAATTTCAGTCGGCAGTGTGTCATAGATTGCAAAATTGTGCAATATATCATTTCCTGTATAATGTGTGTTTATTCCAATGATTGCATTCCCGTTTGAATCTAGACTTATATCTCTTGTAATTTCTATGTAGTTGCTTTTTGTTTCGGTATTCTGTGCGATTTGAGTTATTTGATCTTCAGATAATTGACCTAATGCTTTTTCTAGGATACTGTAAATGTTGATATTATTTGTGATTATTTTTTTAATATCCTCTTCATAATTTATATAGGAATATGTTGTCGTTATGATGTCTTGTGATGGATTTGTGTCATCTTTTGTGTTATTATCTGTTGCAGGTGCAGGTGGCAATATTCCTGTGGGTGATGGACTTCGTGTGTTTCCACTACTTCCTGAGTTATCGACTGGCACTTCAATTGAAAGTGTTGTTATGTTATTGTATATTTCACCTATTGTTATGTTAAAATCTGCTGTTGTTTTTGTAACATAACCTGTCTTTGAGATCACAAGATGTAATGTGGAATTGTATATTGTTGCATTGATCGGTAACATTGCATGACCTAATGTGTCTGTCGTACTGGTTGTAAGCAGGGTTGTTGTGTTCCAGTAAAGTTTTGCCTGTGCGTTTGAAATTGGTGTGCTTCCGGAGAGTATGGTTATGTTTATGTATGCCATGTCATTCTGTTTTAAGTAGATGTCTTGATCGCTATTGAAATCTTGTGATGTTGTATTGAAAATGGTTTCATTGTCTGATGTGTAATTTGTGTTACTTGTGTTGATCCTGTATATTCCATCGTAGATGTCTGTGAAATCTGCGATACCATCTGCTGTGATGATTGTGTTTGGTGCACCTGTCTTATTTGAAGTCAACCCTGTGTCATTTGTAAGGCTTATGTTGAGTGCATTATCTGTTATCTGAGTCCTTGAGGTGTTGTATATGTCTTTTAGGTCGTAAGCGTTTACAGTTACATTTAGTATTCTTTCAATTGCTGTGACTTCAATATATGTTGTGTTTCCGATTGTTTGGGTGACGGTAATGTCTTGTGGTATGAAGTAGTTGTTATCTGTGAATTCTGTCGTGTTTGTGAATGTGATTGTGTAATTTCCTTCGAGTATCTGTGTCTTGTTAAGCCATCCGTCTGCGTCTGTCTTTTCGGAGTATGGTGTTGGGCCGTTGACTGAGATGCTTATGTTTTCAAGCGGGTATCCAGTCTGGTTTATTATTCTTATAGAGATTATGGTTTCGTTAAGTGTTACAGGTGTCTGTATGGTTGTTCCTGCATTTATGTCATCGATACTTAGATTGATCTGTGGTCCTTTGAAGTAATCACTTTCAAATGTAATTGTGTAATTGCCTGAAACGATTTTTGTGAATGTTGCAGTATCGTTTTCTATCTGTATTGAACCCGGTGTATTTCCTGTCAATGTTGCAGTTGTATTGTGGATTGGTGTTCCTAGATTACCAGTAAGGCTTAGATTTATCTTTGTTGTGTTTATCTTCTGTGTTATCGTGTTGTATCCAGAGATTATATTTATTGATTCTGTGTTTAATCCATAGCCTAATGTTTTTCCATCTGCGGTGATGTTATATTCTCCGATATTCCATGTAGTCCCATCTATGAAATGATCAACACGACCATTATTGTCTGTTGTGAGTGTTGTTGTTTTTTGGTCTATGATTGATTCTATTGTAATCTGTGCATTCTCAACCTCTTCATTATAATCATCAAGTACATATAGATTTATTATTGCCTGTTCTGAACTTAAAAGGTAATATATATCATTGGTATGCGGTTCTGTGTATGTTTGCGTTGTGTAATCTTTTGTGTTTGAGGTAGGGTCTGAAAATGATAATTTATATGGTTGGTAATATGGATTTATCGTGATGCTATATTTACCATCTGTATCTGTTGTAGCTGTATAGATCTCCGAAAGTGTTGCATTGTCTATATACCGTACAATTATTCCTGATATCTCTTTATTGTCATAAGTATAGACGGTTCCATTTATTGTTGAGGTTCCTTGAAGTTGAATGTCTTCTGTAATTATTGCAGGTGTATCTAGCATGGCTAGGTTTTCTGTTTTTGTAACATATCCCGTTTTTGAAGTCCTTATCTTGTATGTCAAGAGGCTGTCAAGATCTGTTGCGCCTTGAAGCACTGGGCTGACATTAATGCTGTAGTTTCCGTCTGAATCCGTGTATGTTGTGTACCTTATAGTTTCTGTCCCATCTATTATGAATTCAACGAAAGCATCTGTTATGTCTTTGAATGCTGCTTGCGCGTTCACTGCGAAAAGATCTGTGATGTGCCCTACTTTGTTTATTATACCATCTATTGTTATGTCTGTCCTATTGTTGGTGCTGTAACCGGGATACATGTTCTGGTCATATATTATCTGGTCATAATAGGTACCTATCATTCCTGTCTGACCTTTATCATAACTATCATAGGTCTCATATCCTGCTGTCGTAATCCTTATGAAATATCCGTCATCAACAGCATTATCTACCGGACTGCCATCTATGGGGATTGCAATGATTCCATCATTATCTGTTGTGCCTTCAGAAAATACAAGTTTTCCGAACTCTACCTTTGTTTTGGTTATACCGTAACCTTTGCTTTCACCATCTATCAATATGTCATAGACACCCGATGGCAGGTCTGAGATGACGATTATGCCGTTTGCGTCTGTTGTCTTGTTGTCTGTCGCTTCGTAATTGTACCAGTATGCGTCGCTGTAATCATGTCCTGTTGCGTATATCTTGACAGTTATGTTTTCAACGGATCCTGCAAGACCTGTGGTGTTGATTATAAGGTCATATGTGTCATTCTCAAGGATACTATTGTAATATGTTCCTTTTAGGGAAGGGATTATTGTGTTGTTAGGGTCTAGATGGACATATCTGTGTTCTCCTGCTGAAATTGTTATTAGTGTAGAGTTGTAGACCATTGTTCCGCTGACATTTTTTGCAATCGACACATTGTAAGTGCCGGGGATTATCCATTTTAATGTTGCAGTTCCATCTGAATCAGTTGTGCCGTTTGCGGGCAGACCTTTTCCATTATTGACAAGACCACCTGATACAGTTAGTAGAGTTACATTTGCATCGTTTACAGGTTCACTTACTGCATCTGTCACATTCACAAGAATCTGTGTGATGTTCAATACTGTGGTGTTTGGACCATTTGTGCCGTTTGTGATTGTGTGATTTGTAAGATTTATTCCATATCCTTGTGCGCTTCCGTCTGCAGTCATGGTTATGTTTTTTCCAGGGGAAGGCTCATATTGCATCTTTCTGAAAGTTATGTTGTTGTCTGAGAATGTTGTCTCGTCTTCAAGGTTGTATCCGAGAGCATCATCATAGATTAGTGTTGGGTACGGGTCCCAGAGGATGACATCTATGCCGCCTGTAACTGGGTTGCCTTCTTCATCGATAACTTCTATCTTGAATGTGTTTTCGTCAAGCAGGATTTCTATTGTTATGTCACCTGTAACATTTATTGATAACACTGTGTCATTGTAACCTACTTGTGTTCCGTTTATGGTTACTGTGTATGTCTTGTTCTCAAGGTTTCTGAATTGTGCAGTGCCGTTATTGTCTGTGGTTTTTGATGAGGGTATTTCGCTAATTGTTACATTTACATTTTCTGCTGCTGCATTATCGTAACTGCTGTTGACCTGTATATTTAATCGGTACTCTTCAAGGGCTGCGTTTTCTGTGTTCTGGGAGCCACCGTATATATTAATCTGCTTTTCTGTGTAGTTGTAGCCGAGTGTGGTTCCGTTGACTGTAAGATTGTAGAGCCCGGGCGGGAATGTCTGGTTCTCTAAGATTATTGTTCCTGTGCTGTTTGTGTATCCTGTGAAGTTTGCGGTGCCATCCGTCTTGTTCAGGCTTATATAGATGTTTTCAAGATCTGTCCCGTCAGTGTCTTTTACGTTTACTGTCATCCTTGTCGTGTCAAGGTTTATGGGCATGCTGTTGTCAGCATCAGTTAATAATGTGATTGTCTGATTGTAGAAGTCATGTGAAGTCTCGTTGATTGTTATGTTGTATGTTGACTGGTTGAATCTTGTAAATGTCACACTTCCATTATTGTCTGTCAATACTGTAAGAGGGGTTCCTAGGTAATCTGTAAGTGTAGCTCCCGTTGATGGGTCTGTAAGTGATACATTTGCGTTTTCAAGAGTGCCCAAATCATCTGTAAGGTCTATTGTAAGTTCTGTTGCATTTAATGTGAATGTGTAGGTCGTGTCATTGTTTGGGTATGCATAGATATTGTTGTGGCTTTGATTCTGGAAGCCCATATCAATTGCATTCAATGTCAGGTTCCATAAGGATTCTATGCCTGTGAAGTTTGCCCAGCCACCGGTTGTGCTGATCTGGTATGTGTCTGTATTGTTTGTTATGTTTATTATTGCGTTATCTATTGGATTTCCTGTTTCGTTTGTTACGTAGATGCTCATGTTTCCTGGCAGTGGTTGAAGTGTTATGTTGCAAAAGTTGATTTCACCAGGGATTGTCACATTACATAAGACTGTCTTGTTATGATGGTTGCTCTCATTTACTGTCGTTGTGTAGTTTCCGAGTGTTATGTAACTTTCATAATAGTATTGGTTGTCTAGACCTTGCATTGTAATGTTTGCGCCTGTTGAATTTTCGTAAGTCACATTTGCAGGATATATTGTTCCTTTGTTCGGATCTGTTACATGGACTATCAGCATTGTAGTGTTTAATTGGATTGTTGTGTTGTATGCCGCGCCACCTTGAGTGATGTCTATTGCAGTAGATTGTGTGCTGCAGCCATTGATTGATCCGTTCGCTTCAACTGTGTATGTGTCGATTGGCAATGCTGCAAATGTTGTGACTCCTGCTGTTGTGTTCTGTGAGTTTGAATATGAAGTTCCAGTTATTGTTACATTCATGTTGTCAAGGAGCATCCCAGAACAGTTCACAGTCACTTCAAGTGTGGTTTCGTTAAGCTGTGTCGGGTAATATGTCTGATTGAAATAATGGTATGCCTGGACTTTTGCGTTCTCTATTGGTATATTGTTTTCTTTGTCGGTTATCTTTGTCTCGTATTTTGCAATCAGTCTGTATTCTTTTTCGAATGATGGTTCATCAGTGTTTATGGTGTCGTATATCGGGAGATAATTGTTGTGGTATGCTGCAATCTTGTATGTGTCTTCGGAATTGACAAATATGTTTTTTGTGCCGTCAAGGGTTGCCATAGTATCATATTTTATTGTGCCTGAGTCCTTGTCGAAAAGTCGTAGGTTTACAAGGCTTATGGAGTTGTTGCTGAAGTTGTCGGTTGTAGTTATTGTCAGGTTCAGACTGCCTTTAAGGCTTATGTCGTTTGTAATTGAACTGCCCGATACGAATCCAGTTTCGGTTTTTGTATCATATCCCGTTTTTGAGACAGTTATGTTATAATTGTCTATTGCCATGTCTATTGTATATTCGTTGTCTGTGGCAGTAATCTGGTACTGTGTTCCTGAAATGTCGGCAAAGCTTATTGTTGAGCCTGAAGTTATGTTCTTATTTACTGCGTGACTGCTCTCGTCAAGTATGTGACCGTCTATGTGTGTGTTTCCTTTCATGTATAGTGTGGTGTCAGGTAATTCGCTTGCGGATAAATCTTTCTCTATCAGGTTGTAAAGATTTTTGTTCAATGATAATGTGTAGTTGATGTTTGAGGGTATGTTGATTGAATAGTACCCATTGCTGTCAGTTGCAGTTGTGTATAATGATGCCCGTGTTGTCTGATTTAAGATGTTTACTATTACATTCTCTATTTCTGCACCTGCTGTTCTTCTTGAACCCTCTTGGTCTTCAACATAACCAGTTATGTTGTGTGCGCCAGTTAGGTTTAGTATCTCATAATCTCCGTCTATGTCTGTGATACCTGCACGACCTGCATATCCATTTTTTGCGATGTCTATTGTGAATGGTGTGTTGTCTTTTATGTCCATCTCGAAGGTTCCGTCTGAGTCGGTTGTGGTGTTGTAGGTATTTTCGTCCTCTAGATTTATGATGACTGTTACATCTTCTAGAGTTAGATTATTTTCTGTATCAACTATGGTTCCATTTACTTTTTGTGATCCAGAAACACATTCAGAAATCTCTTGCTGTGCATTTGCAAGAACTGTTGAGTCGTATTGTGTGCCATTTATCGTTATGTTGTATCCTGCATAGCCTAAGGTTGTATTTTTTACAAATATGCTGAAGTTTCCGTTGTCTGTGTGTGTGTAATAGTCAAAGCTGTTACCTGATTTGTCTGTGACGTATATGTCAAGAGAGAGTCCGACCTCGTTATTGTTACAGTCGTTTATGCTTCCATTTATGTATAGTGTGCCGTTCATATTCACATTAATGTTTGTGTTCAGACTGTCCCAGCCACCGTCTGTGTTTGGGTCTCCGTTGTAGTTTATTGTCTGGGTCCAATCGGGGTGCGATGCGCTTATATCATAATGGGTTGAGGTGATTAGGCTTGGTGGTATGTATAAGGTATATGTGCCGTCTGATTCTGTTGTTGTTGTGTAATTGTATATTCCTTCAAAACTAAGGTTCTCTCCTGAATATGGGTCTGTGTCATGCTTGTAGAGTTCTATGATTGCGCCTTCAATATTTTTTGAATTGTAAAAGTCAGTGACTTTACCTGAGATAATACCGCTACCTCGCAATTGTTTTGCATAATCTCTGTTTTTTCCAAGTTCATCATTTTCATTGAAAGTTGCAAGAGTATCATTCCAGTTGTCGTAATCATTTGAGTCTATTGTAATGGTATATGTGCCTGGATTTGGGACAACTAATAGGATGGTGCCATCTGTTCCGGTCTTGCATATGTTTTCTGTGCATCTAGAACTGTTGATCTGGCTGATATCAGTTTCAAAGTTTGATCTTGATAAACTAATTATTGCATTTGGTATGGGTCGTGAGTTTTCTGAGTCTGTCAATGATATGTTCAGTGAGCTTGTACCTACGCGATATAGCTCAAGGGTAAGATCTGTGCCATTTTCGAAACATTGTGTGGCGTTCTTGAACTGTCTGTCTATGTAACTTGGGTTTCCGCTTGTGTTTATTAGGTATGCTCCCCATGTGTTGTTGTATTCAATCCTGAAAGTTCCGTTTGCATAAGTCGTTGTTGAGTTGAGTACCTGTGATTGGTCTGTGCAGTTGACTATGTCTACTGTGACACTACCTATGGGGTTGCCAGTCTCGATACTGATTGCTGTTCCTTCAATGTAGTTTGATGCGGCGAATATGTATGGGATCAGGATTGCAAGTGCAGTGATTGCAAGAATTATGGATGCTATGTTTTTTTTGTTCATCTGTTCTGCACCCCCTTTATAGGTCTGTATACTTTTGCACGGCCGACATCAATCACTTCAAGTTTACCTGTGAGGCGCATGGCTTCCAGAAATCCAGCTAGGAAATCTCGTCGTACTTTTAGGTCTTGTGCAAGTTGAGAAACAGAACATGGTTTGTCGTTTAGTTTTGAGATTATTTTGGCTTCTGTGTTCGGACCTATTGTCGACATAATAGTATATGATGTGATGTAGTATATATAGGTTTATGGTGTTACTTATTGGGTGTTCTATGTTGTTTAATTTATTGTTTAGTATTTGGTGTGCTATATTGTAGACAATAGAAATTAATAGTCGTTCTTTATTTTCATTAAATTATTTTTTAGAAATCAAATGTCAATTCCCAGTTCTTCAGAAAGTTTTGCATAAGTTTCAGGCGATTTTTCTTTCATTATCTTGAGCATGGGTATGTATTGCCTTGCGACCTTTCTTGAGCAGTGGAGTGATTCTCCTATACCTTTTAGGTTCTTGTTCTCTTTTGCGCGTGAGAATTTAGTCCTGCCCAGTATTGCTATCTTTGCGGGAAAATGGAATTCTAAAGGTTTGCTGTATTTCTGTGTCTTTGCGGTCGATACGCCATAGGATATGTCTGCTGACTGGTAGACCATGTATCTGTAATATTGCTGTCGCATTATCCGTCCACGGAATATGTCTGCTCTTGAAAGCATGTTGTATCCGCCTGCCACATCTTCCGGCAGGTCATACTGCCGTGGCAGGTTGTCGCGTACCCATTCTGACATCTCGTCAAGGTCTTTCTCGCAGGTGTCTATCGCCTCTTTTGATATCTTGCAGTCATTTGTCTTGAATATGATTGATAATGTCTCTTTCGTGTTCCTCTCGAAATTCCTGAAGTCTATAGTCTTTGCATTGTCTTGAGTTATCAGTTTATCTTTTTCATTGAGTGATTGCAAATCATTTATTGCGGCACGGATGTCGCCGTCTGCATTTCTTGCTATAATTTTTAGTGCTTTTTCATCTATTTTTATGTTCTTTGTTGTGCAGACAGTGTTTAATGCTCTGCATAATTCATCAAATTCTATCTTTTCGAACTTGATTACTTTTGCGCATTTTTTCATGGCTTTCACTGCATTTGTGTTTTCGTCAGTTGCAGTCAATATTACAGGATGTTTTGAGGTCTTGATGATGGTTGCAAGTTCTCCCGGTGCACCGCGGTCATATCGGCCGGATATCCCGTCAACTTCGTCCATAAGCACTAGTTTTCCTCTGAAGAATAATGATTGCTGCTGCAGGGCGTGACCGAAAAATAGTTGCAGTTCTTTCTTGCTCCGCATGTCGCCTGCGTTGGTCTCTATGATGTTGAACCCTAAGTCTTTTGCGAGAAGTTCTGTCGCAGTAGTCTTTCCGCATCCCGTGGGGCCGATGATCAGGACTGCTTTATATCGTTCATTCTTGAAGTTGTGTGCCCAGGTCTTTAATTGAGTTATTGCTTTCTTGTTGCCTGCGAATTGTTCAAAGGTTTTCGGTTTCAGTTCAATTGCCCACATAAGATAATAGTTTGTCTGGGAAATGTTATAAGTATTTGTTATAACGATTAGTTTTTTTGTATTTTATAGTTGGGTATTTTGTTTAGATTTATTAATCTTCTTGTGGAATTAGATTTGGTCATCATGAATATTTTAGGGATTTCCGGAAGTCCTGTTTCTGAGGGAAACAATGACAAGCTGATAGGTCGTGTCATGGATGCTGCAAAAGTGCGCGGGTTTGATGTTGATACTGTATTTCTGTCATCGTCTGATATTGCGCCGTGCAATGCGTGCGGTGCCTGCAGTGGTAGTGGTGTGTGCGCTATAAAAGATGACATGTGCGCGGTCTACGATAAACTGGTCTCGGCTGATGCGATCATCGTCTCGTCACCTGTATATTTCGGTAATGTGACTGCGCAGTTGAAGGCGCTCTTTGACAGGAGTGTGATGCTCAGGCGCTCAGGATTCAAGCTTAAAGGTAAGGTGGGGGCTGCGATTGCTGTCGGCGGTTCAAGGAATGGCGGGCAGGAGAAGACAATACAGGCCATACATGACTGGATGCATGTCCATGGTATGGCGGTAATCGGTGATGGTGATCATTTCGGCGGTATCGTGCAAAAACCTGCAATGGATGATGAAGTGGGTATGAAGACTGTTGATAATACTATTGATAACTTGTGTTCGTTTTTAGATAGGTTAAAGTGAATTGTAGGGATTTTGGAAGTATTTTATTGTTTTTAAGTCGTTAAATAAGAATATTTATTTAAGCTTTTGTATGTAAAATTATTTATGGATTCTTTGATTTCTAAAGATTGGCATAAAGGTGTTGTTCCAGAATCTAGTTTTTATAAAGTAGTTGATACTCTTATCG
>DAOVHT010000044.1 GCA_030671745.1 Candidatus Nanohaloarchaea archaeon | reverse complement strand
TGTCCTGTTTGAGTAGTCCACTCCCATTGTATAGTTAGTTCCATTCCAGTTAAGGATGGTTGTATCCGGGTTTGATTCAGTGATTGACCAGTTGAGGTATGTGTGGTTTTCATTGAGGTAAGTATTGTTGTCATATGTCGGCGAGATAAATGATATGATCGGTGCAACAGAATCATCTATATATGTCACTGTCCTTGTCTCGGTCTGATTGACATTTCCTACCAAGTCCTGTGCATAGGCGGTGTAAGTGTAAGTGCCATAAGTTAGATTGGTTATGTTTGCTTCCAATCTGTAAAGTCCTGCGTTGTAGGATGCGTTGATCTCTTCGGGGGTGAGTGCACGATTCCAGATCTTGACTTCGTCTATCGTGCCGTTGAAATTTATTTTTTCACCAAATCCACCTATGTAAAATGAATTTATCGTGCTTGTAATATTTCCGATACCAGAATATGTCCCACTTAAAGTTCCATCAATATAGAGGGAAAGGACGCTTGAATTGTATGTGCCGGCGATATGATGCCATTCATTGTCTGCAGGTATTGATGTTTTTGCATTGAGAGTGAAATTATTAAGATATACCCAGGCCTTGCCCTCTTGAGTGTTGCCGTTGGTATACACATAAGTTCCTACGATTATATCGTCATAACCGTCGCCGTTGACATCTCCTGCTGAAGCGACAGAAATAACAGAACTACTATCCCATACTGCTGTGTTCTCAACACCTGTTGAATTTCCAAGATAGATCCATACATCACCAATACCCGCAGCACTTACGATTATATCATCATAGCCGTCGCCGTTGACATCTCCTGCTGAAGATATAGAAGAACCATACCAAGCATTATCTTGGTTGCCTTCTTTTTCCCATACTGCTGTGCTTTCAACCCCTGTTGAATTTCCAAGATATACCCAGGCCTTGCCCTCTTGAGTGTTGCCGTTGGTATACGGATAAGAACCTACGATTATGTCATCATAGCCGTCGTTATTGACATCTCCTGCTGAAGCGACAGACATAACAGAACTACTATCCCATACTGCTGTGTTCTCAACACCTGTTGAATTTCCAAGATATACCCATACATCACCAATGCCCGCAGCACCTACGATTATATCATCATAGCCGTCGCCATTGACATCTCCTGCTGAAGACACTGAATAACCATACCAAGCACCGTTCTGGTTGCCTTCTTTTTCCCATACCGCAGTGCTTTCAACCCCTGTTGAATTTCCAAGATATACCCAGGCCTTGCCCTCTTGAGTGTTGCCGTTGGTATACTGATAAGCACCTACGATTATGTCATCATAGCCGTCGTCGTTGACATCTCCTGCTGAAGATATGGAATAACCATAATAAGCACTGTCCTGATTGCCTTCCTCTGTCCAGACCTCGGTAATTGTTGAATTTATATCTGTCTGGTTTACTGTTGAGAAGTATATATATCCATCCTTCTTGTCCCATCGCAGGATGTAATTGCCTTTTGTTCCTGCAATTAACTGATTCTTTGAATCTGTGTTTGCTTTTATCCATGATTCTATTGTGAATCTGCTCAATGCATCTATATCGAGACTGTTATTGACTTTGATGTAATCGTCAAGTCCATCAAAACTTCTTGCCCCGCCAAATTTCCCGCTTTCGGTGTATGCTGAACCGTTATTTGTGCCGTCGTTTGAGTATGTGGAATGATCTGTGAAGTCTGTGTTATTGTTGAACCGCCACCAACCGACAAGGGAATTATTCCAGTCTACGAAGGCTGTGATGTTGTTTGCGTCTGTCGCTGTGACGTTGATGTAAGTGTAGTTCTTGTTGATATAAGAATTGTTGTCTTTTGTCGGGGCGACGAATCCTATTGAGGGATTGGTTGTGTCAACTGTAAGTGTCCTGGTTTCGGTCTGGTCTGTGTTTCCGGCCAGATTCTGTGCGTAGGCTGTGTAGGTGTAGGTCCCTTCTGTCAGGTCTGTGATGTTTGTTTCCAGTCTATAAAGACTTGCGTTATAAGAAGCGTTGATCTCGTCTGCTGAAAGGGCACGGTTAAACATTCTTATTTCATCGATTGTACCGTTGAACTGTTCAGGACCACTGCTTGAATAACCCCCTATTCGAGAACCGTATGTCTTTCCGATATATAAAGGCAATGTATTTCTTGTCAGGTTTATTGATAGGGACTCTGAGGTCTCCAATATGCCATTGACATATAATCTAAGGTCGGTATTATTATAGACAAAAGCAAAATGATTCCAGTCATCCCACATATCAGTAGTGGATGATATCTCTTTTTCATTGCCGTCTGACCATTTTGCAACCCTATTTGCGCTCACACCGCCAGCGGTGGTAAATGAACCACCACCATAAAGGTCACCATTGTAGACTGCAAGAGAGTACATCTCATCATTTGTACCCGAACCCAATGCACTCCAATCTGTGCCGTTCCATTTCGCAATCCTATTTGCGCTCACACCACCAGCTGTTGTAAATGAACCGCCAGCATAAAAATTACCATTGTAGGTCACTAGAGAGTATACATCACCACCCATACCCGAACCCAATGCACTCCAGGTAGTGCCGTCCCATTTCGCTATCCTATTTGCACCCACACCGCCAGCGGTTGTAAAATATCCGCCAGCATAAAGATTGCCATCGTAGACAGCAAGAGAGAATACATCACCATTCATACCTGAACCAAGTGCACTCCAGGAGGTGCCGTCCCATCTAGCGATATTATTTGCACCCACACCCCCCGCTGTCGTAAAATATCCTCCAGCATAAAGATCACCATCGTAGACTGCAAGGGCGTATATTATATCACCACCTATATCGGAACTCAATGCACTCCAGGTGGTGCCGTCCCATTTTGCAATATAATTTGCACTCACACCGCCAGCGGTTGTAAATGCACCACCTACATAAAGATCGCCATTGTAGACTGCAAAAGAGTATACCTCATCATTTGTACCCGAACCCAATGCACTCCAGGTTGTGCCGTCCCATTCTGCAATATAATCTGCGCCCATACCACCGGCTGTAGAGAACATACCACCAACATAAAGATTGCCATCGTAGACAGCAAGAGAGTTTACTCCATCACCTAAACCCGAACCCAATGCACTCCAATCTGTGCCGTCCCATTTCGCAATCCTATTTGCACTCACACCACCGGCTGTTGTAAACCAACCGCCAGCATAAAGGTTACCATTGTAAACTGCAAGGGGGTATACTGTATCATCCAGACTCGAACCTAATGCACTCCATACTTCTGTCTCATTTGAATCTAAGCTTAATTTAAGTTTTCCGTCTGATCGGTCAAGGAACAGTTGGTATGACCCTTTGTCAAGAAGTCCGTTATAATAATCAGATGTGTTGCTGAATGTTTCATTTGGTTTAAACCAGCCTTCAATTGTGAAATTTCCTGAAAGATCCAATGAGTTGCTGTCAGAAACATAAGTATAATCATTTATTCCGTCAAACAACATGCTTTCACCTAACTTTCCTGTAGTGTGGTTCGGGCAGTCAGTGCAGGTGCCGTTGTTCCCCCAGCTTGACCAATCTTTAAAGAATGTATTGTTCTCGCCTGACTCGTTGTTGAATCGCCACCATCCGACCAAAGATCTGTTCCAGTCGATGAAGGCTGTCGTGTTGGTATCATCCGTAACAGTAACATTGATGTAGGTATAACTCCCACCCATATAGGTATTATCATCTTCTGTCGGTGATACAAAATCAATGGTAGGTGTAATCGCTGTATCGTATTCGAGTGTTATGTCATGAACTTCAGGCGAGATGCTTGAGTCATTTGTTGAGAAGTTGATACGGTATACCAGTTCGTGGCCTGCACCGATGCCTGCGCCAGTGGTATAATTTGTGCTGTTTGTGGCAGTCAACCAGGTTGCGCCTGCGTCAGCTGAAATTTCAACTGTTATGTTCTTGTTTGCATCCTGCTCGGTTGAGTTCCAGATTGGTTTTATCCTTGTTATGATGTAGGTTGTGTCTGTTGTGTCGGATAGATAAGTTCCTGTCGTGTTTGTGCCAGAAAGGATAAGGTCACCGCTTGAACTTGTCGTGTTGACGTGCGTGCCGGTGTTCCAGTCATCGTCTGTTGTCCAGTTCAGGGTATTGAAAGCACCCGAGAAATGGTCGACATAGATGATTGTGTTTCCGTTGTCAAATTCGTAACACGGTTTTGCTGAGATGTCACAGGATTCAATCTCAAAACAGTCCGGATTGTCGACCGTGCCATCACACTTGAATGTCTTGTCACCTATTGACGGAAGGACTATCTTTCCACCGGTTGCCTGCGGTACAAAACCATCTGCTTCGACCCAGATGAAATCGTTTACCACTTCTTTTGTCTTCTTCTCTATCTTCTGTTTCAGCTTTGTATCTTTGATGATTGACGGTCTCTTTGATGAGTTTACGGATTCTAAGTCAACTGAATCGAAGAAGATGAAACTTTCTGCGTCTTTGATGCGCAAATCTATCTTTTTTGTATCGGTCAATGATGGATATTGGTCAGGAGGGATGAGTGCGCCTGTTGTGCTATCATAGATCAAGATATCTGTTGGCAGGTCTTTCAGTTTGTAGGTGACCTCAACTGATGCATCTAAAGAACTGTTGAAACTTGGTAGAGTGTGGGATGTGGTGTTGCCTCTGTAATCAACGTACAAGGAACAGTCTTCCGGTACTTCTGAATTCTCTGTTGTGAATGTTGCCCAGCCGGAGTCGTCTGTGATGTCTGTGCCGAGATGATTGAAACTGCCGTCTGTCAGATTGCAGCCGAAAGATAATTCGGCGCCAGGATAGGCACTATCGTTCTCGTATATCAGTCTTGCGCTGAATGTGATATCTGTTTGATTATTTAGGATTTCTGTTTTTGTTTCGGGGATTGAGGTTGCAATCATATTGTTCGGAGATAGTTTCAATGTCACGGTGTCCAAGAGACCACCATCTGAATCATATGCATTGGCTGTGACCTTTACGTCTTTGGTTGCAGGTTCTTGTGGCGCAGTCCATACATATTCCCATTTATCGTCTGATATGTTTTTTAATCCGTAATCTTTTTTGTCTATTGTGAGTGTGATTGTATCTATTATCTTACTATCTCCAGAGATATAGATCGATACATTATCGTTCGGGAAGTATTCAGTAATATCAGAATACATATTGAGCGTTATCATTTTATAGATAACGTATTGTATGTTCAACAGAATGTTGTCTATATGGATTGTAGCATTCTGTGTTGGTGTATCATCAGTTAAAGTATTGTTTGTTGTCTCATTATCTATCTGAGGGGGAATTGTTATATTTATTGTTGAGTTAATTGAATAATTAGCACTAACATTATAATCTATATCAGTTAAATTATCTGCAATTGTATCATCACCATATGTAATGTTGTCAGTTGTGATATTATCGAGGGTTATGTTATCAGTTGTAATGTTGTCAATTGTAATGTTGTCAGTTGTGATATTATCGAGAGTTATGTTATCTGTTGTAATGTTGTCAAGAGTAAGGTTATCAGTTGTGATATTATCTGCTGTGATGTTATCGATCGTAACATTATCAAATTCAGTAATATTCTCAATTGTAACATTGCCGGTCAGATCCAATGTATTGTTCTCAATAGGCGTAGAAGTATTAACATCATTAATCTCATCAATTAAAGTTGTATTATCGACTGAAACATTGGCATATGATGAATTATCAAGAGTCAGATTCGGAGAGGAATTATTGTTTAATACACTTAAAACCTGACCTGTTATCAAATTGGAGATATTGGTTGTTGGGGCAGATTCTTGGAAGTAGATGCGCACGGTTGCATTCTGTAAATCTGAAAGGGACTTGATATTATCGGATAGGTCACAGATTGATTGACTTGGGACATTGGGTACTCTAAGAGTGCAGACTGTTTCATAGGTCCCATTGACGGGATAAAATATCTGGGCGTCGTAATCTAGCTCTGAGTGCCAGTCGAAAATCAGGTTGGACCCGGTCATGTTAAAATAATCTGTGGATGTGTCTGAAAATGATAATTCGAGATATGGTGAAGATGATAATTCAGAAAAAGATTGAGATAATGGTAATGACGAGAAATAAGAATCATTGTTGCAAGTGATTGAGGTCTGATCAAGGTATTCAAAAGATAAATTGCCGATATCATTTTCAATGGAACAGAGATTGATTGATTCCGGTGATAATTGGAAAGATTCTGCTGATGTTGAGGCCAACAGATTGCCGGTGTAGATGCCTTGAGGTTTCATCAAAATTACAAGAATTATGAATATGAAAAATAAGAGCAATAAGATATGTAGATTTTTCTTATTTAATCGATTAAAATCAAAAGACATCAAGACACCTAAAACCAATATCGGGCAGACTTATTTCATCTTGTGGACATAACAAGTTATGATCAAAGTATAGAACATATGTAAATTAAACAATCTAAAATGATTGTTATATGCCCTAAATCATGAATATCATTTGATTTTAAAGCATATAAATGAGTACTATGAATTAAATGATGCGTCTTTTAAAAATAAGTCTGTAGCTAACTATTTTTAGATTGTAAAATACATAATTTAAGGGTAAAAAAGAGACAAATATTGCACAGAACATAATATCGGATTTATGAAACTATTATATTGAACGAAATAAGCGATGTATCTGATTTGAAATCATGTAGTAAATCCAACAAAATAATTGTAGAATCATTAATGATCATTTCTCATAAAAATGTTTCATATTATTATTTCTAGCATGGACATTTCTCTTTTTTGTTGTATGGATCTGTTTCCAGAACAAGAGTATTATAAGACTTAGGACTATTAGGGACAGGACAATCACTAATCTGTCATCTTCTTTCGGTACACTATTGTCTTCGACATTGAAATTTCTTGTAGATATAGCTTCACGTCCGGTGTAGGTCACAAAAGCTTCGAAAGTATATCGACCTATATCTATATCGTTTGGAATATCAAGTTCTAATATCCTTTCCTTTTGATCTATGACTGCAATTGTATCTGTGGATTCAATTATAAGGTCCCCAGTCATCGTCCGCATAGCATAATTTATGACTACATCAACTCTAGCTTTTGGTCCACCTACATTTTCCATCGTTAAAAGTGCGGTGACTGGATCTCCAAGGAATACTGTTTTGGTCAACATATTCAGAACTATATCGAATAAAGGTATGTTGACCTCTGTGTACATCTCAGTCCTGATATGAGTCTTATAACTTGGGTCATAACCGCCGAGAATTGTCGGTAAGAGCCAGGAACCGCCACCTAAGATTGTAGCATTGTAGACTATCTTGATGCTGTCATTGTCATAAAGAGTACCGCTCCAGTTGGTGTAGTTGTAAGTGAAATTGTAGTGGTAGATATCTACTGAAATCCCATCGGGTAAAGTGTCTTGAGAGGAGTTATCTAAAGAATAATCGGAATCATTATAGAGGTTATATGTCTGACTGTTGCTGTCATTGTAATAGGTCACTTCCTTATCTGTGATTGTTGCACCGATAGGTAGGAAATCAGACAATAAAATTTCACTCAGACCGGAATCACCGATTACATCCACAAGGATTGTCACGGTTATCTCTTGCGGGTTTGCAGGGTTGATGTAAACTGATTTAGTGCCCCGTAACACGGCACCCGATGCCGAAATGTTTTTTATAAAGCTATCTAATTTTAGATTGCTGTTGATATCTTCTACAGAAATATTTGTGTATATAATCCGTACATCTCCTGAGTTCAATTGCGATGAGACCATATCATAAGTTACAATTATTGAATCGTTCTCTTTAATGTATCCTGCGAGATTTGTCTCTGATATGTTTGAGATATTGACCTGTATCAGGGTGTTATTGTCTTGTGCCAGATCTATAATGTTTATGGTTAATCCGGATGTCAATTCGGTCAATTCGGCAGTCGTCGCATTCTTGAAATATACAATTATGTCTGTCGAGTTGTAGAAGTCATAAGGTATCTCATCTGTGATGTTTATCGAGTATACATCATTCTGTGTCTGATTGACTTTTACTGTTGTGTTAACAGTTATTGTCTCGTTCTCTCCGGCGACCAAGATATCTGGGCTCAGGATCTTTGTTATCTGCAATGAGATGAGACTGACTGTGAAATCTACCTCGTCCATGTTCCAGTTATCGGCTGTGTCGTTCGCGTAAAGTTTGAGGTTGTTGGCGCCTTCTGTAGCTGTTATTGTCGTGTTCTGGCAGGATGCTAGGGTCGTGTTTGCGCCGTTGAGTTCAT
>DAOVHT010000078.1 GCA_030671745.1 Candidatus Nanohaloarchaea archaeon | reverse complement strand
TTTATTTTTTTTCAGATCCAAAGAAGATACAGCCTGAGACCTTAAGACTTCTGTCCTTAGATGGTCAAGATATTGTGGAGCTATGGCAACATGCGGTGTTCCCATAAACCTTTTATTGAATAGAAATATAGAGACAAATATGAACATCAATAAAAATAGACCATCCCCCTGCCCCCCCAACACAAATCCTGTAACTGTATTGCTTATTGAAGACATGCCTGCTGAAAAAGAGAATGTATCAAAAGAAGACGCTGTTGAATCTATTTTTTCTGCCTCGGAAATATCAATATCAGCAGTATCCACATCCAACTCAATATCTTTATTTGCATAGATACCTTTTCCAGATTCTGCAGAAAGAGATAGCAGATAATGGTTAAGACACGTATCGCAATCAGATGTATACTCAGGAATTGAAACATTGAATTGGACATCGATATATTTGCCGACACCCAACACACCTATGGATACGGGACTTATATCGATCCATGCAGGATTTATGCCCTCAATAGTTACCTTTATATCTTCAATTGTGGCCTGGCCTGTATTTTTTAACATGGCACTGAATGATGAATGCATGCCAGGTTCTAACACCAATAGATCTTTTTCAAGGACAATCTCAAATGCTTCGCTTTTGTATGTCTCAAAAGAAAACATTGATTGCGCAGATACATACGGCTCCTTGATCGCTTCAACTGTTGCCTTGAAATCCCCGGCAACCATGGGCGCTTTAACATCAACTGTAAAGATGCCATCCACATCGGTTATTATTGTACCCGAATTGCCACCATACCCATAGGTTATGGTCGCTCCGTTGACAGCGGCACCATCAGCACCATAAGCAATGCCGCTCAATATCACATTTTCACCTATATATACTCTTTCTTTGAGCTCATCCATCTCAATGGAGAGTGCATCACGTGTCCCTACTGCAAATGCAGAGAATGCATCCGTGCTGAATACTATCTTGTTTGAATAATGCTCGGACATAGAAGATATGTCAACCCATCCGCCAGAACAGGTTCTCAATTTAAGATCCCAGCCATCACAGCGCAGAACAGAATTATTTATGTCTAATCTAATATTGTATAAAGAGACACTTGCATGTTCAAAAGGCAAAAGAAACTCTACTGCAAAAATCATTTGGATCTCTTTAAACCCATCAATCTTAATATTGCCGGGATTATCATAGCTTATTATATTCTCGACCGAACCGATATTTGATTCACCTGGAAGTTCCACACCATTGACATTTACTGAAACCTCATCAATATCTATCGTCATATCGTATGTCCCAGGATATAATAATGTGCTACATACCCCATAGGAATCAGTGATGCATTCATCATATGTTGCGCCACCGCTCATTTTGATCAGTACTATCTTTGCATCCACTACCGGTTTATCTTTAGCATTTTTCATATCAAGTTCAAAAGGGACCATAAACTGTATATCTATGTGCGCATCACTTTTCTGCTCTGAAAACCCATCAGGCCTGATGTATACGGACATCTTATACTCATAATCATCTGAATCCACCCTATATACATCAACAACAAAATGGTATGTTTTCGTATTGCTGTCATATGTGAAATTCTCGACCTGCAGTTTTTTTCCGTCTAGTTTGGCATAGAACTGCGACTGATAAAGCTTATCCACAAGGAACGGATTGACATTTGCTCTCACGACAATCTCAAGCTGTTCTGTTTCAGAGAATGAATATACCCTGTCAGTCAACGGTTCTAATATATCTATATCCACCAAAGGTCTCACCGCAAACTGCTCACCCAATGAGACAGAAACCGAATGATTATCGTATTGCGCAAATACTTCCAACGTATATGCACCCGCCTCAAGATTGGGTATGTCCCATTCCAGCACATGAACATCCTCATCAAGTGATGCCTTTGAGACATCAATGTTCCAGACCGAATTGGTATCGCTTAACCTTATGACAAAATCCGCACCAGACACAATAGACTCATTATTTATCGCCAATCTTGTCTTTAATATTGAATAATTGCCACCATAGACCTCAGTCTCAGATATTGAAACAATATCCATGTCCTGCCTCTTGGCAAAAAATGATGACGAAGTCTCTATAGTTTCATTATCTGCCACACAGATGATGTCCAAGGTATGATTACCAAAATCCTCCACGATAAAAGAACCGACATAAACATAAGACCCATTATTTTCTTCAGAAAGAATCATAGTAATCTGATTGGTCTCAAAACTTTCATTGACTGCTGCGCTAACATTTACCGCAACATCAGAGATGCATCCTACAGATAGACCCACGCTTGCATCACCCGTCAATGGATCTATCCAGGCAGGATTCGGATCAATCTGAATCTCGCCAAATTCAACTGCAGAAACAGAACTTAAAGATGCCACCAAAACAATAAAAGATGCAAGCATGCTTAAATGCAACGATCTCTTAAAAGATACGTCTGCGGATTTATTCATCATGACGACTCATCCTCCTCATCTTTTTGCATCTCGGCATCTGTCAATGTCCAGACAATCCTTCGCATACCAATCTTTACTTCTTCATTCCTGCCAGAAATGGCACCAAATGACATAAGTTTATAGCAATGCACATTCGCGGTTGCCCAGGAAAGGTTAAGCAGTTTGGCAATCTCATATGTAGACAAAGCTCTCTCTGACTTCTTAAGCAATTTTAGAATTATCTTGTCTGCCTTCCCTAAAGACACGCCCATATCGTTTCGCATTGAATAATATTTGATAGGGTTGCTATATATATGTTTTGATATTAAAAATAACAAATATAACTTAAATATAAACTATAATAAATAGATTGATATGTTGAGATATAAAAACAATAACAGAAGACCAAATAAAATAACAGAAAATAAACAAGTTTATGATAAAAAAGAGAACAATTTAAATACTATAGAACCAATGGCCCCCACAAGCCTATCAAAATAATTATCAGATTCAGGCAATAACTGTACATTAGACAAAAAAATAGGACTATTGGAAACATCATCCGCATCAGTCCAATAAGTTGCCTCAACCATCAATCCATATTCTCCGGATGATAATGGATAGTTTCCCGGCAATTCCCCCCCAGTGTCCCATGAAGTCTGAACCGCATCGGCCGAGAACCTATCAACATGCCCGGAAACATCAATAGTATCTATGCGGTTATCAAAAGCATCAACAATACTGAATGACAAAGAATACTCAAGATCCAATGAACCCTCATTTTCAACGGTTGCAGAAAATACTACAACATCGCCAACCCTCGATGGAACCGCATCTGCCCCCGTAATCAATAAAGACCCATAAGGTTCCAATATGACAAAATCAGTAATAGATTCTTCTGATTCGTCCCCCGCATACGTTAATTTTAGGTGCGCAGTATAATCTCCCACAACCAGATTGCTTATATTGTAGGGTATCTTCAACTTTTTATTTCGATAAGAGTATACTTGTACAGTTTCACCGATCACTTCATCTTGTAGGCCTGCCCCATTGAATATCCTGATATGTGGATTGAGCAAAACATGGGTCGTACCTGAATTATTTATAGCTATATCGAAAAATAATGATTCGCCTCTGGCCGTATCTTCAACCTCGAATCCTGACACAGAAACATAATCTGACAATGCTGCATAAGATATGGATGGAAACATAGAACCTATTATGCACATTGATGCGAACAGAAACAACATATCACGGGAAAAATTATGCTCAGACATATATTTTATTTGAACACCAGTCTTTATTAAAAAGAACTGCATCTTCATTGAACATGAACGCCTGTTCATCAGTAAGATAATTTTCATTGACGCCTTCATGGTTCCAGTTTTTATAGACGTAATAGAAATCATCAACAGTTGAATCTATAGGCATCCATACCCCATCAATATTTGCAAAGACATACCAATGTTCATTATTATCGAAAACATATGCCTCAATACCTACAGCATCTAAAAGAGACACTAGAAGCAAAGACTTTTCAGAACAGTCACCCTCACCTGCAAAAAGCACTTCAGTCGATGTTAAATCCTCATCAGCATATACATATTCTATGGACGTATATACATACTTGTGTAACTTATATGCCGCATCCATATCATTTTTTGAACCGATGGCCGCTTGAACTGCAGTCTCCTCCAATCTACCATCATTGACTAGGAGCTTTCTTAATTCTGGATGGTCAATACACCCGAACGAACTGAATTGTTTAACATATGGATTAAATTGATTTTTTATCTCTTCTCGATTATCAGCCCAATACAATACATGATCATGTGTACCGCTAAGCAATAGATTTGAAGTTATTGCATTGTCGATGGTCACATCACCTGAAACCCCATCACTAACACCGATAAAAAGACCATACCCCACACTGGATACAATTAAAAAAACAATAGATGCCTTTAATGTTTTGTCACAGATAACATGCATAGAACACACCAACAATACGTATAACTCCTTCTGAGTACTAACTATTACTTGTTCAGATTTATAAATCTTTTGGACGCAGCCATAATCAAAAAACTATAGATGCCTATATAGACCTAATTAAAAAAGATATAGAGAATCAATCAACAAAATAAAAAATCTATCTTTTTTGTTTATTTTTCTTGTTACCGTCAACGAATCTATTGTTTTCAAAATTAAATATTGGTTCTGATTGATCAGGAAAACCAAATTTATTCTTAACCTGTTCTCGCTTTGATACTCTTATGCGCTTCGACAGGATCTTATTTTTGAAAAAGCTCAAAAGATATGCACGATATACATATATCCAAAATAATGCAAGATACAAAAACAATATCTGATATAGATACTTTGAGGTCTTGATCAGATCAACATGAAGCACATCTGCGCTCCTGCCTTCATCATAA
>DAOVHT010000108.1 GCA_030671745.1 Candidatus Nanohaloarchaea archaeon | reverse complement strand
GCATGGACAACAGAGATTGACACAGATGCAGGAACTCTTTCTTTCGGTTCGCACAACATCACAGTCTATGCAAATGATACTTCCGGCAACCTCAATTCATCAACAGTCTGGTTTGAGGTCACGATGTGTGATACTGGGACATTAGACACAGTCTGTTACATCAACACAACAAAAGGAATCAATGATGGATATTCAATAGATGGTGCCGGTTCATTGGTCTTGCAATCAGGCGGATCTCTGTACAACACTGCAAATCAGACATCATTTGAGATCAACATGTCTGGAAATGTAACTTTGGAGACCGGTTCAACAATCAACGCCAATATCAACATTACTGCTACAAATTTCACACTTGAGACTGGCTCAAGCATCAATGCAAACGGTTTAGGTTATCTAGGAAAAACAGATGGTAGTAATGGTCCTGGTGGTGGTAGTTATGGGTCTGATGGTGGTGCTGGTGGAGGTCATGGTGGTGCTGGTGGTGCTAGCGAGTCAGGAGGTACTGGTGCAATATATGATTCCCTAACCAAACCTTTAGATTTTGGAAGTTCTGGTGGTGATAATTATTATGATACTGCTGGTATGTATGGTGGTTCTGGTGGCGGTCGGATTTTTATCAATATATCAAATAGTCTTTCAATAAATGGATCAATTTTAGTCAATGGTAATTCTGGAAAAATAGATACTAGTGTGGGTACAGGTGGGGGTAGTGGTGGTTCTGTTTATATCATTGCTTCAGTGTTAAGTGGTTCTGGGTTAATCAGTTCAAATGGTGGCTCTGGTCGTGATGGCACTCGTTTTGGATATGTTGGGGATAGTGGTGGCGGTGCTGGGGGCCGTATTGCAATCTATGCAGATAGTTTTGGTTATGTTGGTAATATTGAAACTAAAGGTGCATATGCATATTCTCGTGCTCAAGCAGGTCAAGGTGGCACAATCTATCTAAATAGTTCAAATTTAGCACCTTCAGGTTCAATCCTTGCAAATTCCACTGATGCCAATCGTCCCGGTTATATTCTTGTAGATTTTGTAAACGACAGCATTTCAGACAGTCTGGATCTTTATGTAAACAATCCAACCTTCAACCCACATCCATGGATCCCTGATTCGATAAATATGGGCTGTATGGATAATATTGATTGTATCATTTATGGTGTCAATACGAACATGACAATTTCAAGAAATTTCACAAGCTTGAACATAACAAATGCAAATATTTACGCAACTGCAAATAATTTAGAACTAAATGCCACAGATTATTTTATATTGTATGGAGGTTTACTGAGTTTATTAGATAATACGACTTTTAACACTGATATGGATTTAAATGCTGATCAAAGTACCTTTGATGTTGGTGTGGATGGAACTTTAAACATTGCCAATAACCTTATCTTGAATCAAAGTACGATGACACTTGGTCTTAACACAATCTTACCATCTTTCAATTATTTTAATTTAACAAGTAGCACTCTTTATCTAAGAAATAATACTATCCTAAATTCTACAAATGATATAAACATAGTTCAAAGTACAATCAATATAAATTATAATTTAGAGACAATAAACTTAGTCTCATTAAAAACAATATATCTTACATCTTCAAGCACAATATCTGCCAACGTTAACATTACTGCCTCAAATTTAACAATAGAATCAGGTTCAAGTATCGATGCCAGTGGTTTGGGGTATCCAAGATTAGAAGGTTTTGGTACTGGGCTTGGTCCTGGTAAGGGGGGATATGGTACTGGTGGTGGTGGTGCTGGGTATGGAGGCACAGGTGGTACTGGTTGGAACGGTGGCAGCGGCTCATATTATGGTTCATTTACGGAATCTATATATTTTGGCAGCTCTGGTGGTTCTAGTTGGAGTTCTAGTAGTATCCCTTATGGTGGTGCTGGTGGCGGATTAATATTTATTGATGTTTCTGATTATTTTGAACTGGACGGCACTCTGAATACGAATGGTCATAATGGTGTTGTATTTGGTTCTTATGGAGGTGGTGCGGGTAGTGGTGGTTCAATTTATCTAATTTCAAGTTCATTTAATGGTTCTGGTTCAATAATGTCTCATGGTGGTATGGGTGGAGCTTCGAGTTATTCCGGTGGTGGTGGTTCTGGTGGTCGGATTGCAATTTATACAACCAATTTTGATTATTCCGGAATAATAGAAACTAAAGGTAATACGGGTTATCAAGCAGGTTACGGCGGAACGATCTACATCGAAGGCCCAGACACTTACAACTACACGACCACACTTCTCTCAAACTCGACAGACCCAGCAAGATCCGGAAGCACACATATAGTCTATGCAACAACCGCCGATGGCAGATGTGATGTCACTGGCGCATCCCTGAACCCGTACCCAACATTTTATCTTGCAGTCTACAACAAGACACATCCATATAGATGTATTGCAAACCTGACCGCAACAGACATCTCACTTATGGATCAATACAACGTCACAAAAAATATGTTCGGCTTGAATCAACCGATCTATGCAACCTACAAGATAAATGAATATGTCGCAGACCAAGACACATATTACGAAGTGAACGCCACAGGAACAATGATCACAAACATCACCGGCAGAGGTCCATATAGTATATCTCCAATAATAGATAATCTCTCAAGAACAAACGAGTCCTTTAAAGAGTCAATGGCTGGTAACTATTCATTCCTTGCTAATGTCTCAGGTCTGTCTTTATTCAATCTGTCATATAATGGAAATGATTTATTATATACATACGAAGTCATAGATCCACCAGACATATATTTTGAACCCCCAACACCCGTAAACAACAGTTACACAACTGACGATTATGTTTATCTCAACTGGTCTATGATATCAATCTATGATGACACAACACTTGTCAACTGGAACGGAACAAACATCACAACAACAGATCAGTATTACAACATGACAGGTCTCGCCGACGGAACCTACACATATTACATCTGGGCAAATGACACAGCCGGCGGTTCAAACAAGACCGAGACAAGGACGATAACGATAGATAACACACCCCCTATAATAGTCATAAATTCACCCACAAACACAGATTACCACACAAAAGATATCCAATTGAATATAGATGCGCGAGACCCAACCACACCAATCACAGAATGTATCTATTCATTAGATGGAAACACAGAGGCTCAAATTGCAAAAGATACAGGCACAGCTTACAGCAAACAATTATTCAATCTTGATATCGGTCCCCACAACGTAACTTTCACCTGCACAAATGCAGTAAACCTCCAAACAACAACCGAGACAATCTATTTCAACATAACATTCGGCGAGGTCACAATAACTCTTGTAGGTTCTGGCTTCATCCCCGACATAGACACAGAAGACAATTACATCGCATCTGACACGACACAGAACACAGTCACAGCCATTGTTCACGCAGATGGTAATTTCAAAGAGGTATCACAAGACAACGGCATGTCCTTAAGAAATTCAATCGGTTCAAAAACTTATCTTGTTTATACACAAGGAACAACTGATGCCATCGAAGACAGGACAGAACACATAAGGTCTGGCGAGTTTGAAAAGATGCCGAACCCAAGCTTCGGTTTCCCGATAACAGACAAATACAAGATCTATGTAGGGCTTGATTATGAAGGAATAGACATAGAAGGCGATGAGCTATTACATGATGGATTCTATGAACTTCTCTTTGAGAAAACCGGCAAAAAAGATAACAAAAACATTGTTGATATAATATTGAAATGAGTATCTTCTGGATTTTGATTTTAAGATATGGATGTCTTCATTTTTAACTGTGGCAACACCTCCTACAGCACTGTTTTTAAAATATTATATATATCCGCGCAACCAAATTATTAATTATCATTTTACAAT
>DAOVHT010000060.1 GCA_030671745.1 Candidatus Nanohaloarchaea archaeon | reverse complement strand
GACATTTCCAATATCATTAAACATTTAATATATCTCTGATTTAGATATATCCATACAAAAAGCATTTATAATATCAGATTAAATTAAAAGTATTATGAATGAGGATTTTAAAACCACAGATGTTCCTTTAGATACAGACATAAATCTTAGATTAACATTTGGTTTTACAGCCATAAAAGATAAATTTAAGACTATGAGCGCTCCATGGAAAACTGGATTGTGTTTCGGGTTGACTTCTGGGATTATCACAACACTTGGGCTTATGGTCGGGCTTCAGTCTGGTACAAACTCTACTCTTGCAGTTGCAGGGGGTGTTGTGACCATAGCTATAGCTGATGCATTTTCTGATGCACTTGGAATACATATTTCAAAAGAATCTGAGAATCATCATACACAAAAAGAAATATGGGAAGCCACATTATCAACATTTTTGTCTAAATTCCTGTTTGCGCTTACTTTTCTCATACCCCTATTAATATTTGATCTTTTGACTGCAATAATTGTGTCTGTAATATATGGATTATCCCTTCTTGCAATATTGAGTTATATCATTTCAATAGACAGAAAAGAAACTTCAGGAAAAGTTATAACTGAGCATTTATTGATTGCCGTTGTTGTAATTATCATAACACATTTTGTAGGCGACTGGGTGTCAGTATTATTTGTTTGAGAGGGATTGGTCTGTTACATTCAGTTCTTGACCCCTTATCGATGCAATCTTATTCAGGCAGGGTTGGATGATGGTCGTATTTGTGTCTATATTTTCACAGTAAGTCTCATCCATGCCATAGACTGCAAATGCTGTATAGCAGTCTGATCTTGCATCGGTTATTGTAAGGGTTGCGCAGTATTTCACGTCTTCTGTCATGTGCGCATAATCGACATAGCACTTGTTCCGGTATGCCTCGTTCGTTATTGTCTGGCAGAGGCCAGGGTTGCCTGTCTTTCTTGCGATGTCGGCTATGCATGCGCCACCTGCGTAACCGCTCCAGATGTGTCCGTAATCAACTGATTCGGTGTTCAGGTCATAGGTTGTTGTCTGGTCGCAAGTGGTTTCGTCTAATATGATCTTGTACTGGTCTCTGCAGTCTGTGTACGGTGGCTGACATAAGATGTCAAGGCATTGTGTCCTGTCCCTTCTGTCTTCTATACTGTTGCAGAAAGTGCTGTCTTTTCCTGCGACAAGATCCTTTACGCACTGGGCATCCATGTTGTAACCTGAAATGAAATCTGGTTCGTAGGTGTTGCAGAAGTCTGTGACCTCTTCAGACCGGATGAATGCGCCGACACAAGGTATATACTTGTAAGGATAGGTCTTTGCCTTGTCGCACAAGGTCCTGTTGTCTACCGCGGGCGCAACTTTCGAATAGCAATCAGTTAGGAATACACCATCCATGCGACGGTCAAGGTACGGACCGTTCTCTTTTTCAAGTGCGGATCCGCAGAGGGTTGCGTCTTTTTTTCTTATTGCAACCTCTATCTGGCAATCACCCTGTATCTTGTCATATTCATTTCTTATGTAATAATCAACCTCTAATCTGCTGCATGCATCTGTGTCCTCATCAAATACTGCAAGACAGTAGTTTTTGAGTAGTCTGGCCTCCTCGTTCTGATACTCTATCAGTTCACATATTGATCGGTCTTCTTTTGCGAATGCGTAATCGTAATAGCATTTATATCTGTAATCGTTTGTGAGGACTCTCATGCGCGAACGGTCGGTCATCATGTATGAGGTTGTGCAGGCAGTCACATTATCGGTCTTTATCGCGTATTGGGTGATGCATTCTGGAATATCTCTCTGACTATTCACTTTAAGGCAATAGGATACATTTTGTGTTCTTATTGCAGTGTCAAGGTAACATGAATCTTTGTCTATTAGACCTGACTCGCATTGAGGTATCAGTCCTGTTGGGTAGGTTATGTCTATTGAGAATGTGTTTTCGGAATCAAAAGTCTCAGAGGATTGGGTGCAGCCGCTGATTATCATTATCGATAAGATAAAGAGTGCATTAAATATCTGTTTTTTTATAGCCATCATCAATCACATGAAATCGTTCAGGTCGACTTCCTCGATCTTCTTTCCGGGCATCTCCACTATGTATGCTTTCCTGCTTGAGGCGAGTGCGCAATTGATGCAGGTCGTTTTTTCATTGTTTGTTGTTCCTGTATCTTCGTGGATGTGACCGAACACGTGCAGTGTCGGTTTTTTCAGTTTTATGAAATTAAGGAATTCAGGGTAGCCGACAGACCTGCCATTCCAGAGACGGTCAAGGATCCCGTAAGGTGGATAATGAGTCACAAAGATCAGTTTTTCAGGATCTATACCTTTTGTCATTTCGACTGCGACTTTTGCGAAGTCTAGGGGGAAATGGTTGCCTACACAGAAAAAGTGGTAGCCATCGTGCTCTTCTACACCCCAGTCAATCGCTGAGATGTACTTGTTAGTGAATGTGACATAGTCCCAGTTGCCAGAGACCACAAAACCTTTGACCTTTATACGTTTAAGGAACTTTGCGGTGAACGTGTCTGTGTGGAAGTCGCCGGCACCTATGAAGACGTCTATGTCTTTTTTTTCGATTATGTTCAATACTGCGGTTGCCAGCTTCTCTTCCTCATGGATGTCTGCGGTGCAAAGAATTTTCATATTAAATCTATCCTTAATCGTCATTAGATATATCTATTGCTAGGAATAGTTTTTTATTGTTTGGGGTTTTTAGGATTTTTAGAAATTGAATCTTAAGAAAAAAAGATAAGAAAAAAAAGGGTTTAGAAAAACCCAATCAAATCAAAGTTGAATCAAAGCTTTTTGATGCCTGTCTTCTTGACGTTCGGTTTCCATATCTTTGCTGGCATCCAGTCAGGTCGATTTGCAGGTGCTGCAACTTCGTTTCGGGAACCTGTAAAGATATGCACTTTCTTAGTTCCTCTCTCCCTAAGTTCGATGGATTTGTTTCCACGGTTTGCTGCTTTAAGAGCTGCCTGTCTTGGGGAGGCTCCAGTAAAGACACTATCTGTATCTTTTCCGTTCTTCAATAATACAAAATTTCGTCGTTCTGCCATAATAACCACTACCAATAATGGGATTTGAAAGTATATATTGTTAACTGTTGCCGATTTTTTAAGAAAACGGATGCAAGAACTGTATTTTATAGAAATGTGCTGAAAATACACCTGGATTAGGCGGAAGGAAAGCATACAATTATAATGTTTTGAGGACTTTTCCCCTAAAGTTGTTTCCTTTCCGACCCAACCACGATTCTAAATATAGTTTTGTGTTGGGCATATATATGTGTTTTCATTGTCTAAGATATAGATTGAAATGTGATGTTGCAAGAAGATAAATGTATATAAAAGGGCGATGGGATTGTGATTAGAACTAGTGTTTAAATGTCTTTCTTGAGGCCGGTTATCCCATCTATCATGAAATTCTTGCCCATGAAATACGGGTAGTACGCCAACTGAATCTTGTCTATTTTTGTGAATAATGCTTTTGCCTTTTCAGATATCTGCGCCTCGGTCAGTTTGGGTTTCAGTATGTCACCGTCAATCACCACTAGTGTCGGTCTCTCTGAGAATTGATTCACCTTAAAAGAGTTTTCAGGTGCATAGAAATCAACACCGCGGTCATCTGTCCTTTTTTTCACGATATGTTTCTCTATCAGTGTCTCAAGGACATTGACGAGTTCGCCGAAAGAGATTGTTGATTTCTCCAATATTGTGTCTGTGTTCATCTCACAGACTAGGACTTTCATCAGTTCAAGCTCTGATGCTGTGAAATCAAGTTCCTGCTGTTTTATGACATTTTTTTCGTTGTAGATTACATTGCCTTGCATGCCTTCGAAAAGATATGTCTTTGTGTCTGCTGCGATATGATAGCAAGGATAATATAATATTTTCAAAGTGCCAAGCCGGGATTCTATGTTGGCTTTAGGTATCGTGTTGAAGGAAAGTATCTTCTTGCCGGTCTTCGGCTGCTCTGTTATGTTCACGGTCGTACCGCCATGTTTTGTTTTCCGGACCCTTATGTCTACAAACAATGGCAGGCCCTGACCTAAGATCAATGCAGTTCCGGGATTCAGGTTGGTTATCTCCTTCTCGACACCATCAGTCATGCCTTCAGCATGGCTTACTGCTTTAAGGTCGTTCGGGTTTGTAATCTTAAGTATCATCTGGGTGTTGCACTGAGACAGGATGTTCTTGTCTACACGGGCAGGTCTCTGGCTTATGACGCAAAGGCCCAAGCCGAACTTTCGACCTTCAGAGGCTATTGTCCGTATTATCTTTGAGGACACTATCACTTCCTTTTCAGGACAGAAATTGTGGGCCTCTTCAAGGATCAGGAAATGAGGCGGTACACGTCCGACTTTCCGCATCTCGAAAAGGTCGTGGATAAGCTTGTAGGCGACGATGCCCTGTATCTCGGGAGCGATGCCTCTGAAATTGATCACTGTTGCCTGACCAGGGACCACCATGTCTTCAATCTGTGTAGGTTCATCTGAAAATATACCTATGTCTTTTACAAGCTCAAGCATGCTCAACAGGTTCCATTTGGCTGCGCTCTCTGTCTGGTCAATCTTGTTTATTATGTCTTTGAGCGTATAGTCGCCTCGGTCTTTAAGTTCCCTTAATGCTGTAAAAAGAAGGCCTTTCTGGGACGCTGTGGTGTTTGATGGACTGATCTGCGACAGTTCCATCGCACCCAGATTCTTGTCTGAGAATGTCAATTGTTCTGAACCGGGATTCACTCTCGGGTCCGGGCTGTATTCCACAACCTTGTAGGCTTTTGGCTTTATCCTGTAATTATCCATCAGGTCAAGCTCTCTTTTTTCGTCGTTTGCAAATCTCAGGCTGATATACTCGCCGTGAGGGTCAAGGATGACTATGGGTATCTTCTTGTCAAGGAGCTCTTCAAGGATGACTGCAACAGTATATGATTTACCTGCACCGGTTGACGCTAAAACGGTAACATGTTTTGTTACCAGGCTCTTCGGGTCTAGATATACCTCTACATCTTTGTTTGAGTCAAGGAGACCGACATAGAGCCCGCCCTTATCAAGCTTTAATGTGTCCTGGATTATTTTCTTGTCTGCGCTGTAGACCAGAGAATTGGGTCTGATCGGTTTTTTTAATGTTTTCAGTATTCCGTCTTCACGGTAGCCTATGACTTCTGAGAGCGCCATGTTCTTTATGTTCTTTCGGTCTTCGGATATGCTTTCGACTATGTCTACCTTGCAGAGGATCCAGTGGCCTTCTTCGTCTTTGATGGTGACGAAATCCTGTTTCTTGATCTCTTTGTAGGCGTAGAACCTGAACTTCTTGGTACCTGTCTTTCCGTAAACTTCGCCTATAAGCATATGGTATTCATCCCTTCAGTGTTATTGTTTGCGCTTGAACAATATTAATTTTTATAGAAGATTATTTAAATAGTTGTATTGTTGTTATTTAGATTATGTTATAGAAATATTATTTATAAAAAAAAATTAGATGCATTATAGGTCGTATTCAAGCTTTTGAGACAATCTTTTTAAATTAGTTAAACAAACTTTGTTCATGTCAGATAGTTATGTGAAAGGAAAGGATAAAAACCAAATATTGGCAGAGATGTATGGAACAGCACAGCCCAATACTGTTGTTCATGAACAACAAAAAGCAGCTATACTTGTTAGATGCACAGAAGATTTGGAAAATGCAATAAACAGTTTGAACAAAAAAATCACAGCTCTGGATTATATTTTGGTGGGTGCTACATTTGTTGGTGCTCTAGCAACAGTAGTAATGGCATATAAAGTATTGTTTCCATAATTAATAAACTATTGTTGTTCTATATTTATGTTTTTAAATAATTCCTATTTTATAAATCTTGATTCTTCTTAAGGTCATCAATTAATTTTTTAGTTTTTCTAACTAAAGAACGTTGATACTTCTTAAATTCTTTAACAAATTCTTGTTTGTCAAATATAGATTTTATTTTTTTAAGATCTTCGGCATTTAGTGTAGTTGAGTCAAGATGTTCATCATATGTAAAACCAACTAATATTAATTTTTCAGGAATGTTTCCGGTGAATAACATATAATACAGTTTTTCTTCAGTATCGTTTTCATACATATTACGAGTTGCTCCAAAAGGTTTTAATTCTTTTTCCAATGTTGGTTTAAACATTTTAATAACGTTTTTAAGCCTTTCATTATATTCAACAATAGTCTCATTGTGGTATTTTTTAATAGAATCGTATAACTTTTTGTTTTTATTTTCAAATATAGTTGACAAAGATGTTTCACAAATATT
>DAOVHT010000052.1 GCA_030671745.1 Candidatus Nanohaloarchaea archaeon | reverse complement strand
TAGTCCAAATTTATTGTATTAGCTTTATAAAAGTTTGTATGTGGGGATGAGGATTGGAAAGAGATAAATAATAACAAATATAAAGTTTTTATGAGCATTAGAGTATATATCAGTAATCAATCTTATAGGTGAAATAAATGAATCTAGAAAGTATAATGCAACAATACGAAATAAATAAACAGGGTGGTAATTTAAATGAAATGATGGCAACATACCATGTTCATTTTAAGGGAGATACAAGCCATGACGGATGTAAAATAGAACCAGCTACATACCCATTCAATATTGCATTAGTCATTAAAGATATACTTGACCACGGATTAGAGGGATATTTAACACCAGCATATTCAATTGGTGAAGGAGTATTTGATTTGACAGATCATGCAGAATTAGTAATAGCCAGACATAATGAATCCAATACACAACAATTAGAAGTACCACATATTGAAGATATATTCAACTACTTACCAGAACAGATAACTGCTGAATTAAGAGAGAAGTATAAATTGTGATACTAACATTCAATTCTCTTTTTCTTTTCTATCTTCTTTTTTCTTCTCATCTGTATAAGGAATCCGTTTTTTTTGATTGCATTTAAGGCAAGTCATTATGACATATTGTTTTTCGGAGTTTACTCTCTGCCGGGCGTTTGCACCATACACCAGGTATGCGCCGCAGTTCTTGCAGAACCGGCGTTTCAGTTCGCGTGGTATCGGGACGTTCAGCTTAGTGCTTATATTTCGTGAGATTTCTACATATCTGTCTGAGAGATTGGGATATGTCTTGAATCGCCTGTCTGCCTGCTCAAAGAGTATATACATGCGCTCATTTGCTATGTCTACCTGCCATTCCTTCTTTTTTCCGCGCGGACGTTTCTTGAAAACCATACACACCTTATTTGACATGAATAGTTTTTAAGGTTTGGGACAGAAACGCATATTAATATATAGAGTACAAATTGAAGAGTGGTTGAAAATGGCTGACAATGCGGGAAAGACTGAGATTAAGAAACTTTACAGGTCAAAGGATGACAGGATGCTTGCTGGCGTGTGCGGTGGCATCGGTGAGTATCTTGATATCGACCCAACAGTCGTGCGCATACTATGGATCGTGTCTGCCATCTTTGGCGGAGTCGGTATATTAGTGTATATATTGTGTGCGATTGTGATACCTGAGAAAGAATGAAAGGGTATGTTTCTTATTTCATTAAAAGATATCAATTAAAATAATTATTATTTAATGGATATTTAGGCATTAAAGCCTCCACCGTCTCTTTTGGCGAATCGACATCAGGAATAAAATAAGATGATTTTTGAGACAAGGTCACACAGGAGGAACTAGAGCGATTATCAAAACCGATAGCATACAATATTACATCCATCCCCCCTTCTGATTCTGTTAACATCGCAATTTTCCCAGATAATTCTGCTTTAAATTCATCACAACCCACATAACCAGAATCATCACAGTCATAAATACTATTCACAATGGGCCTATATTCAACAGTAGAACCATCATCTATAAAGAACTTATAATCACGATTCAATATCGCACTAACTTCTTCAATAACACTCAAATACTGTTCAGAATTACGGACTTCCTCCATAAGATCAGCATACGGTTCTGATCCATCAGAATCCATATTAATTAAACTAGAATCAATTTCAGGAAACTCACTGATCAGATCATTCAGTGCATCCAATGAATCGATATTAGGTACATAAATATCCTCATCTGAATCTTTAACCATGCGCATCTTTAAACTATTTGAATCAAGATCCAAAGAATACAAATAGTTACTGCCATCAGCAGTCATAAAAGAGAATATATAATCATGATATGTAGACCTTTGAGCATCAGAGTGAATCAGTTCTGTTTCAGAAGTTGTGATTATACTGTCTGACCAGTCATTATCAGGACGTGGATTTTTGCAAAATACATAAACCTTAGCATCAATCTCAAGATCCTTTTCCAAAATATGACTGATAACTGTCATAATGTCCGGACAAAGATTTGACACAGATTTATACGTCCCAAAATCTTCGATAGCTCCCTCAATAATGTTTCGTTTAACAGGATAGGTAGTCTCAAGAGGTGCAGAATCAATTAATTGAGAACTTGGACCAATCGCTAAATTATCAACCATACCAGGATAATTAGACTCGACACCTGCAGACCCTATAATCCCAGCCATACCTATATAATTCTCCACAAAACTTATATATCTAGTGTATAGTTATGGGATTTTTCAGAATAAGGATTAAAAAGATAAAATACGGTAGCCGAGATTTGAACTCGGGCATCCACCGTGGCAGGGTGGTATCCTAGCCAGACTAGACCACTACCGTATGAAAACTATGAAAAAATAGTTAATCAAAAACGTATATCTTATTTCTTCTTGTAAGCGCCTAAACCGCCCTTGTTCTGCCAAGAAAATGTTCTGATACATGCACTTTTACCGAAACCGCAGGCACTGCATTCATGCCTAGTTAAATGGAAAGAATGACTACCGCATCGTCGACAGTTCTTGTGAACGGACTTATTCATCTTACCAAAAGATTGTTTTCCTTTTGTCATTAAAAATCACCATAAAATTATTACTTTGAAATGTTTATTGCACCGGAGAAATATAAATGATACTGTCTCCCCTGACTAATGTGTTGCCCAGTTTTGTTGTGTTCCCTTCAGCGTCAGTCACGTCTGCATCCTCAAGCCATACATTTATATGCATGTCAAATGCTTTTATGATACCCGACATCTGGGTCCTGTTCTTAAGCTTTAACATTACGTTCTTGCCTTTTGCTTCGTTCAATACGTCTATCGGTCTTCCAGTCATCTAAATCACTTTACCAGTACAGTATATATTCATAGAAACTTATTTAAAGATTTTGAATATAAATGATGTTTGTGATTAGTTTTATAAACCTTTCTGTGAAATAAGAACTATCCAGAAAAAAAACGTGATTATATATGGCAATCTATCATACAAGATCAAAAAGGAAACCTACAGGTGGTCTTCACAAGGATTATGTAGCTAAAAGGAACCATCAGGTCGGTCGTGAATTCACTAAGACTGTGATCGGCGAGAAAAAGGTACGAATTATAAGAGGCCGTGGTGGCAATACGTGCATCGCACTCAGACAGGACAATAAAGTTAATTTTTCTGATGACAAAGGCAAGAGCAAAGTTGAAACAATCGAGAGTGTTGTCGAGAACAAAGCAAACCTTCAATTCGTAAGGGCCGGTATCGTGACCAAGGGCGCAGTCGTCAAGACTAAGGCGGGCAATGTCAAGATCACATCAAGACCAGGTCAGGACGGAATACTTAACGGAATCCTCGTTAAGTAAAACCTTATTTTTTTTCTTAAATTGTTTTCTTTTATCTGAATTTTAGTGTTTTTTAATCAAAGTATGACACATATATAAATTTAAATAGGTATAATTAATGTAATATAAGATTTAAGTGATAACTATGGCCAAGCCAATACGTTCAACACCCACATTAAAAGGCAAAGAAGCGATAAGATTCATAAAAGAAGTACAATCCGAACAGGAACACCCCTCAAAGAATAGAATTTCACTCCTGAAAGAATCAAGAACAATTAAATTTAACTGTTAATCAATCTTTAAATCAAAATACATAGGGATTGTACCTTTCTTTCGCCCTTTCAGTACTTTGAAACCCATTCTCTTATAGAAATAAATAGAATCCAATTCTTTTTTTACATTTCTTTTTGCATCAAGAGTTATGAAACGGCAACCTGCAATCGTATTTCCAATTAATTCTGCTTTTTGAATTACAAAAATCACCATCAATCTCCCAAAACCCATCCTACGAAAAGAATCATGCACACATAATCTCCCTACCTTTAATGCAGGCAAAGATTTGTAGAGAACATCTTTTTCTTTGAAATAGGTTTTCAAGTTACCCTCAAGATTGATCTTATCATTCAATAAACTGACATAACCAATCAATTGATCTTTGTAGAACCAAAGAAAAGTCAATGAAATTTTTTGTTTTTGGTTATCAAGTGCATCTTCAATTAAAAATGACTTCAATTCGGTAATCTCTGTCTTAAAATCAATTAAACATTCATTATGTTTGTAATTTATTGGTACAATTTCAATATCATCCGAATGAATCGGTATTTTTGATGTTTTAGACATGATTACATTTAGATTTTAAAGCATATATAAAATGAAAAGATATGATAAAAATTCAACTGTTTCGATTTTATAAATAGTTCAAAACTAAATTAGTCAAAATATACCAGACGCCACATAATTGCAACCTGTCGGAAATTCCGACAAGTTCAAAAAGAAGGCAATAGACAGATAAATAGATATGTTATTTGAATCTGATTTTGATAAGGATGTAAAACAAGTTTTAGGTCAAAAAAATAAATAATAATTGTCGTATACTGAAACTTTTTCGTTTTTTGAATCATTAATGTTTTGATTACTCTTCTTTTTCAAAAATCAGATTATGATATTTAAGGCACCGTCCCAATAGTTCTACGCTTTTTATTAAAGTATTTGAGGTTAGATAAGGATAAGAACCATCATATTTAAGTGAATCCAAAACAAACTTTAATTCTTCTGCATCTTCTATCTCTTTTAATTTGTCACTCAGTAACAAGTTATTAAAAGTCATAAATTTTAGTATACCCTGCATATCTTTTAGACAATCATGATACATCTTATATCCTGGATTTTGACGGAATGAAACTGCGTTAAGATCATACTCTTTGCGAAGTTCATCTAATTCGGTTTCATATAACCCAATCTCATTTAAAAAGGGAGCCATCAGACAATCACCGATAGAATTTATAAATTGGTCATTGTTACCGCCACTCTTTTCGTTTGCGAGACAAAGAAGGTTCCTATCTTCAAGAATATTATATGAGGGTTTTGCTTTCAAAATTGCAGGCCGGTCATTTATTTTTACATATACAGTAAATTGTTCAGAATCATTAAAGATTTCACCACCAGGGTGGTCTGGATTTTCATCAAAGATAGGGAGAGACATTTCTGGAGGGAATATAATCGTATATAAAGCGGAGGGTGCTTTAACATTTTCAAAATCATTACGCCCCATAACATCACTTAATGGTTGTTATCTTAAAAATATTCGCATTGGAATATGTTAGGATCAATTAGATTGACGAATTTATAATATCTGACATACAAGTATTAAGTGTGTAGCTTATGACTTGTTTTGGGTTAAATCAGTTCTTGGATTGTCTGCAAATCATCCAGTGTTTGCGTTTTTGATTAGGAGGTCCATGGTTTAGTTAAATTAGTGATTGTATATAAAGTTTTTTGTTGAGAACGCTTTTAGTTTTAACTAAGCAGTAGTCAAACACCAATAACTTTATATTATTCCCTTAAAAACATACATTTATGTCTATCCTTCCACGAATAAAAGAGTTTCAAGATAATACATTTCTTGATGCATATTTAGATCAATATATAGACCCCACTAGTCCAGGAGATTTAAAAAGTGTCATTCTCTTTCAAGAGATCTCTTCATTTTTAGATGTTGCTTGCGGTTCTGGTTATTTTGCATATAATTTCGCAGACCAATTTCCCAATCACACTGTTAAAGGAATCGATTTTCATCCAAGGTGCATTTCTGAAGCAAAAGATAGAGGACATTTATCCAATCTGAGATTTGAGGAGATGAATATCACTAACTTAAATCCATCATATGATACATTTGATGCCGTAAGGATAAACGATTCATTACACCATTTCGAGGACCTTGATACCGCCATAAAAAATGTTGTATCTGTGATTAATCAGGGCGGCATATTAATGATTTCTGATTTTGACAGAGAATATGGATTAAAGGAGAACGAGATTAAAGAATGGTATCCTGCCAGAATTGATTGGGGAACAAAATACAAACAAATGTTTGTAGATGACAGTATCAGTTTAAATCATCGACAAATAATAAGAGATGATGCTTTACTTTATGATTCTATAATTGCTTCATTTACACTAACTGAAGTATGTGAGAGTCTTGACAAAAATGGAATGTCTGTTCAAGACGCTTTAATAGTATATGACGATGGTGTACCAACATACCATATTTTTGCGTTAAAATAATGAAATACCCATAAGTGATAAATATTTAAATATTAAGAGATAAAAGTTTAGGTATGGAAGAGATAATAAATGTATTAGATACTATCCAAAGAACACTTGAAAGTCTTGAATCTGAACAATTCGTGAAATATAGACAGGTTAAAAAAGACTTGATTGAAGAAGATAAATATGCAATAAGGGTTGCACCATATAAAGAAACAACAGACATTGCCGAACTAAATGAGTTTTTGGAAAAAGTGTACAATGAAATTGGTATATATGCAAGATTGAAACTTTTTAAAGTTGATGATTCGCTTTATAAAGATAAAACAGAGATGCGTCTTGGTAGATTGACATATCATGAAACATATGCCCAGACTACTGTGACTACAAAACATGAAGATGTTTTCAGTCCTGAGAAAAACACTGAAGATACAAAAGAAAAAGAATTCAGCAGAACCATCTGGCTCTTTTTCTATATGGGTTCTGAACGGATGGAAGAACATCCAGATAACGCGCCTGAAGATACAATTGTTGATATTATATAAGACTGAAATATTTAGATCAATCAATATCAACAAGCTGTTTCAATTCGCGCATATCTCCCTCAGACAGGGGCGTTTTCCAAAGTTCATTGACTAACCAGAGTCCGCTTTGTCTTATCTTTTCTTTCGGGGAAAAATTACCTAACCAAGTTTGGGATGGTTTACACTCATCACAGAGAGAAATGGTAGAGATGATTCTTGCTTCAAGATTAAGTCTTCGCTCTTTATTTTCAATCGGAAATACTACAAAAGAGAAGTTGTCTTGGATATATCTTGTCACTTCTTTTTCAATCTCTTTCTGCTTTTTAAAATCAACTAGATGTGAATATCTGTCTTTAGCGTTTCGTGTTGTCAGGCCCAGTTCCCATTGTTCGATAAATGGATCTCTGTCCTTATTCAATAATGCGCGACCTAT
>DAOVHT010000009.1 GCA_030671745.1 Candidatus Nanohaloarchaea archaeon | reverse complement strand
TTCTACTTCAGCAGGTATTGTGTTGTTATCATTGTCCATTATTTGAATTGTGAAGTTTGTTGCCACTGATCTGTTTACTGTTGCATCATATGCAGGTGTTAGGTATGTTGTGTTTATGTCATCTTCTTCCACTTCATACGTTGATCCACCTAGACCATCTAAGCTCTCTGAACCGTCTGCATTTGTTGCGTTGAATTTGAAGTACCAGTTAGCATCTATATCAGTATAATTATAATTATAAGTGAAGTTGGCTTGAGTCCAATTATAGCATGCTGAGCATGTCCAGTTTGCTATCTGTGTGTATGCTGCTGCTCCCTTCTTGTGCCATGCATAGACTGTGACATCCCGACCGAACCTGTCCATGACCATGGCAGAATAATTGAATTCTTCACCCCAACCGCCAACTGTAGATGCATCATCACCTGAGATATACAGTGTAGAATTTTCAAGGAGCGGTGAATAATCATATACCTTGACATTGACAAACAGGTTCTGTCTCTCAGAAAATGCTGTACCTGTAATCCAAGTATAACTCAACTTATCCACACTTGCATTGACATATGGACCTGATGTCGCATCAGCATAAGATACTATGCTTATGTCACGTGCCGAATCAACAAAAGAATCTTGATCCCCGACATCAACCGAATAATTGCTCCAGATAGAATCTGTAGCGTCATCAAATGTATAGTTCTGCCATATCAAGTGACCCACCCCTGAATCATCAGATATATTGACCGCACCCTGACCTATTGTAAGATCATAACCGGTCCAATTATACCTTACATAGAGATCAATCTCTGTCATCCTCTCATATGTCGCACCGGCAGGTTTTGTGAAACTGAAACTTTCAGTTGCAGAACATGAAGATGAACCGGAACAACCGATGCTTGTATCATTTGATAGAGTTGTGTATGCTGTAGTGTTCCTCATTCCCTCCGCAACAAATATGTGGGTATCCTCAGTGGTACAATTTGCTGTAAAGTTTACATATGCAGATACATACGAATCGATGTCTGACAATACCCATGTTATCTTTCGTGTAGTATCATTCCAGTCTCCCGAATCATAGACCTGTGTAATGTTACATTCAATTGGTATGTCAAGAGTTACATTCCATCCAGTACCGGTTGCGACATCACCGATATTTGTGACCTTCAACGAATAATTATATGACAGATTGATCTGAGCACTTCTTGGTTCCACCCATGGATATACTGGTTGCTGTATAGCCTCTATATCAAACTCAAGATGCGATTCATCCGTATAATTAAATGTCTGGACCGGATATGTAACATATTCAACAAAATTCTTGCTGTCCCATGAATAGTTATAGTATAATGCCCCGACCTGACTCGTGCTCACAGGTGACTTGACCTGGTATGTCAACACTGCATATTTATTTACAGGAATCTCTCCCAATTCCCAGGTGACAATATTATTTATAAGGTCTGTAGTTGCTGAGATCAATTCGATGTCACTGCCATATTCATTTGTCTTGATTGCCGGATTTGCAGGTGTCCACCCGGTTGATATCACTTCTTTTATTAGTGTGCCCGAAGAAGATGTACCGCAACCATCATTGTATACTGTAAGCTGAGAATCAAATACAGTATCAGAACCAATATTGGTCGGTGTCTCACGGACAATACGGAGTATTGCCATTGAATTGTTCTCAACAATCATGGATGTAGAATTCACTGCTTTCCCGCTTACAGGATAAGTATAAAGAACAGTAGCATTAACATAAACCGTTTCAGATGCCGACGATGACGATGTCAGATTGAAGCTCAATGTATGATTCCCGATTGACGTAGTGTTCAACAGCTGATAAGCAGGCAGGTAACTCCAGCCGGCAGGTACAACAAGTGACACATTATACTCTATCTCATCTGTAAATGGATTGTCTATAGTGACATTATACTCTTGTGTTGTCTGATTGCACATGAAGTCAAATGCAAGGCTTGACACCTCAACTGTCTTAAATATGAATGATTCTGCCCTTACATACGAATCAGAACCGTTGATCAGATATGCGCTGATCCCATAATCATCAGATGCCCATAAAGACGTATTAATACCAGTTACATTCGCGATATAGATAGAATCCGCAGAAACACTCACAGACTGATTTGTATAATTGATGACATCCCCTGTACTGTTGGTAATGTTCAACCATAATGTGCCCTCAAACAATTCATTCCCGGAATTAGCAACCCTGACTGAAACATTGAAAACACCATCACCCGGTTCCATACCGGTCGTCTCAACACCATCAATTGATGCCTGTATATCCTGGACAGAGACCGTCTCATTATAATATGCCGAAAGGTCCATCGCAGTGATGTTGATGTCATTATCACCCAAATTAGTCACATTGAACAGACAGGATCCAGTCTCATTCGCATCCGACTGCCCAGCCAGAACTGGGACCTTATATACACCGTCAGATGTAAGATTAATGTTATAACTATGAGCTATGTCATTCCAGCTTGTACCATTATAAGATGTCACCCTAAGCCCGACATTATTAGGTTCAGATGTCACATTTGTATAATTGATATTCAGGTATGCAGCCCTGTATTCACCCGCATCGCAAGCGAAAGATGCAATCATGTCCTCTCCAGAAGATATGACACCCGGAAGAGACACGCCAGGATTGCTGCCTTCAGACAATTTATAGATGAATATACTGTCCTCGATTGAATCCGTCCTCAATTCCAGATCCATTGTAGCATTGACTGAAATCGTAAGGTTATGATCCCTTGAAGAGTTAGGTGTTATGTCCCAGTGCGCATCCATTACATTTCCAGACAATATTGAATCTATTGATATTACATTACTGTATGCAGTGCCGTTCCAGACCGTCCAGCCGACAGGTACAGAAATAGACACGTTCACATCCGTCGCATCTCCCTGCAAGGCCATGACAGTTGCATTGACACCGAAAGTCATATTCTCAAATATTTCTGAAGGGCTCTTGACCACAGTTAGATCCACAGTTGCAGTACATGATTCAGTATTGACATCAACCAGGAAGTCATCTGAAATATTGTAATTATAATAGTCATCCAATGACGTGTTTATGTACGCACGCCACAGTCGTGTACCGTTCTGGATTGTACAGTCAGGTATGAAATCATAGTTGACATGCCCTGTTAGATTTGTCGTGTTTGTCCCGACAGTCTGCCATATCGTGTTTGCCGCATCCCTTGTCACCTCAAACGTGACAGTCGCTTCGGTGCTGTCCACATACTGCTGCCTTACATTGTCTCTTACCTGCAACGTGAAATTTGCAGATTGTGGTGGCAGATAATATGCATCAGATTCATTCCCTGCCACATATTCAATAGACACATTATCTTTTGTAACTATTATCTTGTGTGAAGACGTATCAAAATCAGAATAGGTGCCGTTCATATCAAACCGGTAATACCATGTGCCGATTTCGGATCCGGTAAAATTACGGTACCAATACTTCAATGAATCGACACAGTTGACACATTCGACCGGTGTCTGATTGATGCATGTTGCACCATCACAAGTGATAGTGGGCGGTGGTGTCTGTGAAAGCATCAATGATGTTGTATATACATCTGTCGGATGCCCGCTACTTGCAATGATCGAGAAGTTCCAGTCCTCATAACCCCAACCATTTGTCAGAGGTGTGGCATCAGGACTTTCAAGCTTTAATTTTTCAAGAAGATAGAACAGGCTATCCCGACCGAAAGAGACACCGCTCCTTAATGTATCGTTATCATAATGGTATGTCTTGTTGGCATACATTGTAGTATTATACCAACCCATATTGGTCTGCAGGGTTGTTGGAAGGTCGCAGGTGTATGCATTTGCACCCACGGGACTTACATCAGTGCAATTATACCCTGCCGCCGCACTATAATTAGCATAGAACTGGACTGTTGTAGACAGGGGATCACCGCAATCATCAACGGTGGATCCAAGGAACGGTATCGTACCCTCCTGCGTATAATTGATAGTTCCGTCCGGTTTTTGAAGATCGAGTGTTATGTCTCCCATGACAGTAAAATTAAGATCAGTTGTCGTATTGAATGCATAACAGGTTGAGGTCTCTTCAGCCACATATGCCTTCCAGAGCCTGTCCCCCACCTCATATTTAGGTGCGCAACCAGGATTGAAATTAAAGACTGAATAACCGCTTGCATTTGTAGTGTTGCCATATACAGGCCCCCATACACCCGGTGACAATGTCATAGTGAAATTCACCATCAGATTCGGAAGCAAAGACCCATTCATATCCCTTACCCGTAAGTAGAACAGATCTGTCTGATCACCGCGCCTGTTTGCGACTGAATCAGTACCGTATACATCTTCAAGAAGGATTGTATCCTGGGTCAATGTGAAATTATTCGTTGCAGTCTCAGCAGTAGAATTCAGATTACCCATTGAGTTGGTCATGTTAAATTTGAAGTACCAAGTATCCTGCAATGAACAATCAAACATCTGTGTAAAGTTGAAATCTTGCCACGCCCCGACTGTTGTATAATTGCTTGAATTCATCAATATCCATGGACCACCAAGACCTGAAGCTCGCCACAGGTACAATTCAACTGTCGAGTTCGTATCATAGACACTTACATTGAATGTTCTCTCCATCCCCCACCCGGAAGTTATGAGATCAACTGAAACATTATCTATTTGAGGCACATTTGTCCATGTGGTCATATTGAACGTGTCCGAATAATTATAGGCATAACATGAATCAGATTCAGGCACAAAACCTAACCAGTTCTGTTTCACGGTTGAATATGTTGCATCCGGACTGACATCATATAGGACATACCCTGTTGAATTTGTAGTATTCGTACCGATGATGCTATACTGTGAACCCAAACCCTGCTTTGTCACATTGAAACTGACAGATGCAGATGTTGAGATATAAGTTGAGTTGTCAAGATCATATACCCTCAACTGTATCTGTGATGCCTGCTCCAAAGTTGCATTGGTCTCATTGCCAAATATATATTCAATTGCTACATCACTCTCTTCAATAGTAAATTGATCATCGATGACATAATCTGAACCGGTTGTATTGTAACTGTTACCCTCAGTATCTGTCGCATTGAACTTGAATTTCATAATACTGATATCAGAACAATCATATGCACTATCCCAAGATAATATCGTATCTGAACAGGATACGCATTGCTTGCTTGAACCTACCTCGACCCAATCCTCTGTACCGAAAGGTGCCTGCCATAATTGCACAGTCACAGTGTCCCCTGTATTATCTGTAACATTCAATGTGAAATTTCGCAATAATGACCAACCATCACTCTTCACATCAACTTCGGCTGAATCAAGTTTTGGTGTCGACTTTATCTTGAATGCTGAAAGTTCAATAGCACTATCATTATTATAATAGGATTCTGCAACGATCATAGTCACATTATAATCACCCACCAATTTCCCGGATGTAGACCAGCTGCAGGTATATGGATTTTCAGTTGACAGAGAATAACAGTAATATGATGTCCCTGATGTTGTTATGTTATAGGTCACATTGACGTCTGCCACACCGCTTTGACAGTCATCCGTTACATTCCCATTAAATATCACGCTTGCACCGATCTCATATTCCTGCAAAGATACAGGTGAAATATATGTCGCATTCAGGTCACCTATGACATCCAATAGAAGTGTATTGTAACCCCCAGTAGTATTGTCTGAATATGCCTGTGCCCCGCTGACATTCACAGTCCAGTATACGGGACCCACAGTATAATTACAATTAGGATTGAAACTTCGGATATAGTCAGTACCGTTCAACGATTCTTCAGTCACATTCTCTACATATCCGGTTCCATTGAACACGTAGAAATGGATCTCATCAAGAGTTATGTTTGGTGTGCTTGAATCAAGAGTATCCTGGTCCAGTACAAGATCCCATACTTTTGCAGTAATATTCAATACAGTTCCGGGATTTGATGTCCTGTTGACAGACGAACCATTATTTCCGAAAGACCGCAGATCGATTGAGTTCTGTGTCACATTGAACCATTGCGCAGAGATAGTTGCATTGACATAGCCGGTTGTTGATGTCGCATTGAACTTGAAATACCAGACATTCCCGGAAATAGAATCATTCGTGAAACTCTTGGTTGTGATAAATGAAAAATTATCGCAAGTAGTGCAAGTTGTCTGGTTCTCAATCCACCATGCGCCAGAACTGTTTGACATCCAGAGGTATGTCGTGACAGACTCATTATCAACACTTGTGATGTTGACAGAAAAATTATATGGTGATTCACCCCATGCAATCTCTGTCTCTGATGGAACTTTAAGGTCATCATCCAGCTGTATTGGACTTCTCAGGAAAAACTGGCTCTCATTCAGAAGGATTCCATCATTATAACCGGTCTTATTGCTTGATGTAGTTACATTATACCAACCCAACGGGAATCCTGAATCAGTATCGATCGTACAGATGCCCGTAATACCTGCAGTGCAGTTTCTTTCAAATGCACCCTGGCTCATGGTAAGTATGATTGTAGAGTCCGCCGTCCGAGAACCTTGACAATCATCTGCCACACTTGCAGTGAATGATATTATTGCGCCTCTTGTAAAATTTGACGTGCTGTCAGGATTGATAAGTGCATTTGAAAGGCTCCCCATAAGTGTGAAATTGATTGCATCTGTAACATTATCTTTCACATCACCATCCCCAAAAGTACCACCCATCCATTGATGTTTTGTAGGACCAAGATAATACTGGCTTTCATCCGCACACCAGTCACCGTTTGTCATCGTCCTATTTATCCAACCATCATCACTTGATAACCCTGCCGGGGACGGCTCAAAACTGTCAAAATTATATACAGTGATCCAGATCTTTCCATTTGCGCCAACTGGATATGTACCATTATCCCTGTCATAAGACCTTACTGAAAACACAGTTGTCTGACTTCTGTTTATTGTGACCTCATTTGCAGGCAGTATCACATCTGAATCAATATCATCTTTCTCAACAGTATATGAGATGCCTGAAAGTTCAGACGACCCGTCTGCATTGGTTGCATTAAACTTGAAATCCCATGTAGAGATGTTATCTGCAACATAATCATAAGTGAAATTTGCCTGTGTCCATGATGCGCAAGATGTGCAGACCCAACTATCTATCAGTACATAATTTCCTGCCGCTTTCTTGTGCCACGCATAGACTGTGACATCACGGCCGAACCTGTCACGCACCATGGTCGAGAAATTGAATTCTTCGCCCCAACCACCAATTGTGACTGCATCATCACCAGATACATACAATGTAGAATTATCAAGAAGCGGTGAATAGTCATAGACCTTGACATTGAAATATAGATCCTGTGATTCCTCAAACAGTTTACCCGTACGCCAAGTGTACATAATTTTTTCAATGCCCATCTTACCATCAGACCCATATGTTGAATCAACATAACTGCTCAACAGGATATCTCTTGAATTATCCCTGTATGTATTTTCCTCATGCATCTCAATTGAATGATTATACCATTCATATCCTGAAATCTCTGATGCGCCCATAGGAAATACAAACCTGTCTTTCATCATCTCAAGGTTCCAGAAATCATCATACATCTTTATGGTTCCTTGGGCAATTGTCATGTTCTGACCTGTCCAATTATAGAACATAAGGAAATTAAATTCATCGGTGAGATATTCATACCTACTACCCGGCGGTGTTGTAAAATCATATGTATAATTCAATGAACAGTCACTGCCCAAACAATAAATTTCAGTGTCATTAGAATAACTTGTATAGTTTATAGTATCCCTCAATCCAGTTGCAACAAACTTGTATGAACCCTCTTCAGTACAATTAGCTGTAAAATTCACCTATTTTGTAATATATGAAGTTAAGTCCGGCAATGCCCATGTAATCAGTCTTGATGATTCATCCCACACACCGGAATCATAAACTTGTGTTATGTTACATTCGTCTGGTATATCGAGAGTCACATTCCATTCAGATCCTGTTGCCACATCACCAATATTTGTGATTTTCAAAGAATAATTATATGATACATTTATCTGAGCACTTCTCGGTTCAACCCAAGGATAAACCGACTGCTGAATCGTTTCAATATCAAACTCAAGATGCGATTCATTTGTATAATTGAATGTCTGGATAGGATATGCTATCTCTTCCAGAGTCTCTCTTGGAGATAAAATACCGTAAGTCACATTATATCTTAGAGATCCTACAGATGCCTGGCTTACAGGTGATTTAATCTGATAATTTAACACTGCATATTTTCCGACATCAATAGTTCCAAGCTCCCATACAAGTTCATTATTTATAAGATCTGTTGTAGCTGATATCAATTCAATATCTGATCCATATTCATTTATCATGATTGAAGGGTTTGCAGGTGTCCATCCTGTAGATACGACTTCAGTAACTTTTGTAGAACTATTTGTTGGTCCACAACCAATATTATATACAGTTATCTGTGAATCAAATACAGTATCTGAAGCAACAACTGAAGGTGTCTCCCTTACAACCGACAAAGCTGCTATATTTTTACGCGATACAAATGTATGATTTATCATCTTATCCTTTACAGAACTTGGATATGTATAATTTAAAGTTATATTTAGATCAGCAATATCAAAATCTAAATTGCTTGAAGTTATATTGAACGTTACAGTATAATTTCCCACAGAAGTTGCATTGATTATTATATACTCTGGTAAAATGCTCCATCCCGCAGATACCTGATATGTTAAATTATACTGTATATCATCATTGAAAGGATGATTTACTGTAACATAATACGGTACCGTTGTCACATTACATACATAGTAAATGCCCATGGCTGAATAACACTTTCCTATTGCAGAGATTGATATAGTATCGATAATCAATGTTTCCGTCCTAGATTTTGTAGACACTGAATCATTGACAAAATCAGAAACGATATCATATGTATCTTCTGCCCACCCTGTAGTGTTTATGTCTGTGAAATTATAGAGATTTCCAGAAGAGTTCAACAAAACATCTATGACCTGTGACGAAACGTTCATCAGATACCCGGTACTGTTTGTTATGTTAAGCCATAATGTGCCCAAATAAGATGTATTGATTGAATTTGCGATGGTGACTGTCACATTGATTGAATCCTGACCTGATTCAATTCCTGTTGTCACATTACCATTGACCTTTACCTGAATATCCTGGATCTGCACAGTCTCATTGTAATATGCGACAGAAAGATTAAGAGATGTTATATTCAGAGTATTAGGACCATGATTAGTAAATTTAAAATTGCAATAACCTGTTTCATTCGGTAAAATTACATCCGCAATTGCATGCACACTGACATTTGTCATCATTGAAACATTTGTATGCCCTAAAATCTCATTGCAATAAGTACCGCAATACCCATTCACTTTAATGATAGAATTATTAGAGATGAAACCTATATCTAACTGGGTTGCACGATAATCCCCGGCGTCACACTCCCAACTGAATACCTGTTCGTCTTCAACTCCAAGAATTAAAGGCAAAGTCTCATATGGCATTATGCTCCAGACTCGGCTTTTATATGAAGTAAACTTAGAAGAGATCAAAGTATCATTTCCAGCATTGCTTGAATTTGCAAAAACTGTCGCATTGAAATAACCGGCAGTTGCCGGATACACATTCCACCAAAGTGTCTTGGTTGACCCCGCAGTTATTGTACCGAGTGACTGTGTCTGATCAATGACTGTCCAACCGGAAGGGATATCAATTGTTACATTTATATTATCTGCATCAGCCACCCATGCCCTGACTGTTGCATTGATTGTGAAATTCTGATATTGGAACACTTCAGAAGGACTATATACATATTCAACTTCCACAGAAGGATCACATCCTGTAAGAGTTACAGAGACATCATACACACCCGACTGATTCTCTTTATAATAAGGATCACTTGAATTGATCTCAGCATACCAGTTCTGGCTTCCTGAAACAAACTGACAGTCAGGAACAAAATAAAAGCTTGCATAACCTGTACCATTTGTCGCATTGGTCCCCACAACCTTGTCATAACTTGACGAATTGACATGGAACGTGACTGTTGCCGAAGGATCAAGATCATAAGTATTCTTATCCGAATCATATACCCTTACTGAAAATGTTGCACCGTCAGTCGTATTCGCAGAAGAACCATCCCCGGAAACATAAGTTATATTATCATTATCTTCCTCTAAGATCACTTTATGTACTCCTGCATCAAAAGTTGATAATTCCTCATCAGTCTGATATTTCATAAGGTACCTGTAATACCATGTACCGATATCATCTGCAGTGAAATTACGGTACCAATATGTCATCCTGTCAACACAATCCGGATACTTGCAGTCAGTTATAGTTTGATTGATGCAGGTAGGTGCCTCACATTTATCTACTTCTGCAGGTGGTGGTGTCTGAGAGAGCATCACACTTACATTATATGTCAGATCAGGATCACCGCTGCTTGCAACAACTGAAAAATTCCAGTTAGAATACCCCCAACCTTCAGATAATGGTGTTCCATACGGAGACTCAAGCTTCTTTATGGTATCCATAAAAAACAGACCAGGGTCTCCAGAATCTAATGTGAAATTACCGTAATAACTGCTTTTTTCCACATAGAATGTTGCATTATACCATCCTTTGGCTGTAGTTATTGAGGTGGGCATTGTACATGAATATGCATTTGAACCCACAAGATCAATTCCGTCAGTACAATTGTATCCAATAGCAGGGGATTGATTTATATAAAATTTAACTTCGCCTGATGCAGCCGTAGTATTAAGTGTCAATGAATCCCCGCAATCATCAACAGTATAAGCTAAGAAATTGATATTCTCTTCCTGTGTGAAATTCTTACCTCCTGCATCAGAGTGAAGTTTTGGTTGTGATATTACAGGCACAATATCTCCATAGATGATAAGATTTGTTTTTATGGTATCATAAGAATCATTCTGCTGATAACAGCTCAATTCAGAATCATTGACTGTCACTTTCCATTGCTGTTCATCAACCAGATATTTAGGGGCACCCACATAATCATTCAGGCATGTCGGATTGAAAGAAAGATGGGTATACCCGGTACTATTGGTCTTATTCTCAAAATTGACATCCGAATATGGATTCAGACCATCTGTCGTGACATAGAACTTAGTACCGAAATCAGAAAGGTAAGTACCGTTCTCATCCTGTATCCTGAAGATGAGAAGATTCGTCTGATCTGCACTCCTGTTAGCGTCAGAATTATTCCCATATACATATTCTACATTGACCTGTTCTTTGGCTATATCAAAGACATGTTCAGTTGTAGTATTGGTATTTGACATGTTATCCTCTATAAAAAACCTGTATTTGACCGATTCCGGTTCAAGACCGCAATCAAAACTGGTCAAGAAATCTTTCTGTGTCCATGAACCGCAAGCAAGACATTCTTGTTCTTCGATATCATTCCAGTCAGTCCCGTTATAGATCTGAAGAGTCACATTGACATCATCACTTTCAGGATCACTGACCTGCACAGAAAAGTTCCATGTTGTACCCCATCCGGCTGTTGCACCAGAAGTGACGTCATTGACCTTTTCATTCTGATATATTGATGGCCAATTGACCGCAATAGTCACCGTATAATTAGTTGACGCATTATCGATATAACAGGATTCAGATTCCACAAAACCGTTCCAATACCGTGTTCCTGAATCATATCTCCCATCAGGTAAGAATGAATAATACGCATACCCATCTGCTTCTGTCAGGTTAGAACCATCAACTATTGATTCACCCGCATCATTTTTGGTTATGTTGAATTTCATATTGATAGTATTAGGTATTACAAATTCACCCATGTCAGTATCATTGACTCTCAACACAAATTCTGCAGGTGTGGACATTGTCGCAGTGCTCAGATGCCCGCTTACATAATCAATCTGTATATTATCCTTTTGAAGAGTTAAAGGACCCGCATCGGAATTCTCTTTGGTGTTTCCATCGGTGTCAGTCGCATTGAACTTATAGTACCTTAAAGGATCTGTCGTAAAATTACCGCAGGTATAATTGTATGTCCATGATAATATTGTCCCATCGCAAGGAGCACATGATTTTGATGAACCCACCTGTACCCAAGCACCAGATGCTGCCATCTCCCAGAGATAGACGGTCACGGTATCTGCTGCATCATCGGTGACATTTATAGTATAGTTTCTTTCAACACCCCATCCCTCAGCAATGCTTGGTGTGACTGTAGGATCTTCCAGTAAAGGAACTGCAAACAGATAAAATGCATCCTCGAATGTAGACAGCCCTGGATTATAATAATCCCATGATGCATTCATTGTGACATTGTAATATCCTTTAGTGAAATCGACAAAATCAGTCAGTATGGAACAGCTCCAGAATCCGCCTGCATATGATGCCTTACAGTTTGCAACCTCAGAACCACCTTGCATCATCTTAAAGTATACATCTGCATCTTCATCAGTGATTGTTGCAGCGCAATCATCTGCAATTGTTCCCTGAAACGGTATGGTGTCGGTTATAGAATAATTGACCAATCCGACAGGAGCGGTAATGGTAGGTTCCAGATCACCATAAAGCATGAAAGGCAATGCTGAAGAAGGTCCAGGTTCAGTGATGTTGCCTTTGAAACAGTCCGCACCGCTCAAGACACCGCCTTTCCAATAATTCTGACCCAATGTGAAATACGATTTACACCAATGATCCGTATCATTGACCATCTCACGATTGAGGTATCCCGTACCATTTATCGTAATATATCCAACATCAAGACTCTCTGCATCACCGTATTTTGAGATGTATACCGGCGAATCAGAACTTTTAAGCTCAGCCGATATAACCGCAACATTTCTATCAGAATCAACAACAAAAATCGTAAAATTAGTCCAGGTACTCCTGTTGACTGTCGCATTCCAACTAGGAGTTACATTGAATACATTGACATCATCCTCTTCAATCGCAAATGAATAACTGGAATCCGGGCCCCAGGAATTATTGTAATTGCCGGTTGAATTGTCAGATGCATTTATCCTGAAATATACATCTGTATCCAGATCAGATTCTGTTGTGTTACAGAAGAATCCTTGATAATCAATTGTCTGATTATTTTCAGGACTACATGCAGTGCATAAAGTCTCATTAAGATAACTATGATCTCGGCTTGCACCATAACTCTCATTCCACCATAAAGTAAGATTGACATCATCACCTTGCGGATCAACAACACTGATATTGAAATAGAACTTTTCACCCCAACCTCCAATTGTAGTAACTCCCCAACTTGCAGAACTCTCTGATTTAATTTGTGGGCTTGCAAGTTGAGGGCTTGCTTCCATCCAACACCATTCATATTGTATCTGAAGTATATCTGTAACTACTGCATTACCACCATAAAGAGTAACATTATAAGAACTCGCATTGAATCCCTCTTTAGACACATTACAAGTGCTAACTACACCATCACCAGGAGTTCCACCACAAGCTTCATCACAAACATAATCCCATGGAATTGATTCTGAACCGGCATCATATGGAGGTGTACATCCAGCAGAATCTACATCCTGTGCATAACTGACATAATACCATGTTGTATTTGGATTCTGTATTCTAAAATACCCACCTTGAGCATTTCCGATATCAAGATATCTTCTATTAGCTGATACATTAACCATCTGACAATCTAATCCTGTTGCAAGACAATTATTATCTGGTGTCCACACATAATTTTTAGTTTCTTTATTTGCAGTATAACCAACAACATCATTATATACTTGACAGCTATACCCAGCCAGCCCATAGTCACTGCCTGACAACTTAGGGACCATGAACACAATAGTATCATCCACACCGTTGCCGTCACTGTCCTCGAAAGTAACATTGAACCGCGCATCATTCATGATTGATGTAGGCTCATCAAAGAATGCCTCAGTCCCACCCAACCACATAAGGTCTATGAATCCGTTCTTCATCAATTTATCATACTTTTCAGAATAAGGCATCCTGACAGTAACATTAGTATAATGGAGTGCACCCCCCGCATCATCATGATGAATCCTTATCGTCTCATAGAAATTAGTGTTTTGTGGCAGTTCATTCTCTGGAACTTTTTTCAGGTCCATTACCGGCGCAGGTGTCTCATACTCAACAACATATTCCTTTACCGCTTTTGATTTTATCACAGGTTCCTTGAAGATTCTTGTGGTGGCCTTCACTTTCAAAGAACTGATTGATGATGTTGAGAATGATTTTACATTTGTCTTTTCACTCTTTTCTCGCACGATTATATTTTCTGACAAAATAGGTATATCTGCATCAATTACCCCCTGTTTCACATCAACATCAGCAGTATTTTTAACGCGTATAATTTTGTGCCACTTGACCGGTTCTCCAACCTCCGCCACACCTTGAACAATCTCAATTTCCTCAACCAAAAGTGCTGTTTCGTTTGTAACGTTCGTAACATTCATTGTATTTGTAACATTGGTAATGTTCATTATATTCGTAACATTCGTAACATTTATGATATTAGTGCCATTAGTGACATTCAAGATCTCATCAATATCACCAATACTAGAATCAATAGGTACAACCCCAAAGATTGTCTCATTTTCGACATCCAGATTATCATCAATTGATATGGCTGATGCAACAATTGTATAGTTTCCGGGACTGTCAGGAACATACATTATGACATAAGTTCCATCCCCATTATCATCCAGGCTTCCGTCCAATGTATAATAATTTGAGACTGACCCGACAGGTGTGGTAACAGCAACTGCCACAGCAGAATTCAATATGCGCACGCCATTTGAAGAGACCACACCAACAATGATTTCTACAGTCTCATTTGACATATAAACATTCTTCTCTGTATCTACATTGATCACACCTTGTGACACGACTTTGTTCACGTATACCGTGCTTGAATTGAATGCAAGACCCTGTTCCGTACTTGCAAAGACCTCAATGTTATAGAATCCTTGCGCTTCTTTAGGCATAGTGAATTCAAATTTAAAGGGCCCTTCTGTATATCTTGTGCTGATGAAAAGAATATCACCGGTCTCTTCAGAGACTTCGGCCGTGACATTTGCAGGAATGTTCTCATCCGTATTGACATCGAATATCCTGCCCACAACTTCAAGTGTTTTTGAATCCTCGTTTTCAATGATTGACGCCTTTATAGAAATTGATGGATTTATGTCACATTCGACCATTATGTTTCCTTGACGCGAGTCAACTGTACCATTTGTTGTTGCAGTTATGCTATAGGAATAATTACCGCAAGAAGTAGGATTTATTGTCCATGCAATGGTCTGCGTATTGTTAATCTCAATCGAGACTTGCCTGCTGAGATTGTCGTCTGTTGAAAAACTGGTCGGTATAGAAAGTATTGCAGTTATCTTTGACTTTGAATAAAGTGATGTGATCACTGCATTGATATCAAACTCTTGGGCTATCTTAACAATCTGTGGATAGATCAGATCAATCACCATGACTTGAGATTGTGTTTGTGGGATTGTACCACCTATAGTATCATTGATTATTTCAGTTGAATCATTGACTGAAATATTTAGTTCCTGATTTGTTTCATTTGATCCTTCTGTTAGATTTTCATTTGATGTTTCATTTAACGTTTCATCTAGGGTTTCATTTAACAATCCATTTAATCCGTCATCCAAAGTTTCATTTGATGTTTCATCCAAAGTTTCGTTTACTGTTTCATTGACAAGAACAGTTTCATTAAAAGTTGGTACAGAAATAGTTGGTTCATCTGATTTTTCATTTGTTGATCCATCTGGTATTTCATTCAAAGACTCATTTGTTGGTTCATCTAAAAGTTCATCTGGTAATTCACCTAAAGATTCATTGGCCGCATCACTAGAAATCATCCCCCCCACAGAACCCAAGACATTGCCAGTTATTGGAGAAGTGATCGATGTCATGATTGGCGTACTGTTATCAACTGTAAAATTGACCGGAGTAAATGCAAAAACAAGATATTGTACAAATAAGAATACTAGGATGAACATAACAAAGATTGTTTTTGTTGGAGAATTAAGCTGACCATATGATTTTCGTCTAAAATTTAATTGCGATCTGAATGAACAGAAACCCATTACAAATATATTTAGAATAAAGAATAGCAGAAAATTGTATTTTTGTCTATTTGAATCACTACTATTACTCATTAAAACACCAAATTTACCAGATTTTAAAAAATGTTTAATTTTGCCTACAAAATCCCCCACATTTATGTACCAAAACAAATATGAGAAACCCTTATACAATATATTGGCGGAGGGGGTTAATAAAGGTTTAGCAAAACTATAAATAATACTGATGACATATATCAGTAAGAATAACATAGGACGTGAATAAAAATGCAGACGGGAGCACTCATTTCATTTAAGGTATCCGGGAAAAATAACCACACAAACGTTAATCGTTTTTGCAGAGAATTCTATGGATACAAGGACAAGTCAAACAAAGGAAAATATGTATATGAACGCAAAGGCTTCCTAAGCGAATACCCACATATAAAGGTACAGAGAGGCCTGATAATCATAAATATGGACGATGCAGGAGATGTGATCGATCTGCTCGAAAAATATAATGCAGAGATATTCATGCGAGAGATAATCTTATTGCACGCAGATAAAGAGAAATTAAAAGCTTCATTGAATGAAAAATACACAAAAAAACGCATACTTAATGAACTGGAATAATACTGATACATATATCAGTAAATGGCACAGAACACACCACAGCATAACGATTTAACTTAAAGGTTGACAGAACTTTAATGTTTATGTAATATATCGACAATATGACCAAAAGTCTTAGATATGTCAGAGGGTGTATCACCATCATGTTTAACAGCATGATCTAATTTAATCTTCCCTTTTTCAATTTTTTTTGATGAGACTTTTTCTTTTTTACCAACAGCCTTAATAGTATTAGTTTTTTTATTTTTGCTAACAGTAGACGGTTTCTTTGAAGGCCTATCCGATTCGGTTGCATCATCTGCAACACTATTTGTTTTAGTGCCACCGACGTTCCCCAACATACCGAATGGATTGTCTCCTGTTTTCTTATGCAACTGTATCAAGCTTTCAACATCAGCCAGTTTATTTTCAATACCCTCAAGCTTATGGACTGCAACCAATTTTGATTCCATATCCTCAACACGGGAATCCATAGCAGAAATAATTTTATTCAGTTCATCCACCTTTGAATCAACTTTTGATTTTTCAAGCATATGTTCAATCGATGACATCTGTTTCTTTAATGAAGACATCTTATCCAAAACCTCAATCAATTTAGAATTATCAAATTGTGGAGGTCCATTATTATTCGTCTCAGATATCTTTTTTGTAACAAGGTTCAACAAGGAAGCAAGACGTACATTCTTCTCTTTGATTATCTTTTTTTCAGATATCAGTTTAGATATCATGTCATCTTTATCGCCATCATCAGCCACAGTATATCTTATTTTTGTATCATCGACCATAGACATAATCCCCCCTTTCAATATTTATCGAATAACCCAAAGACTTTATCTGTAAACTTACCCTTTGGTATATCCTCACCCGTTATGAACGCAGCAAGCCCATCAAATTGCTTGCTTACTTTACAGAATGGTCTTGCAACAGTTATAGGTATCCGATTATGTAGGCTTTTAAAGACATCATGATCGAATGATATCGACGAAACGATAGGAAGCTCGGTAATATTCTCAATCTCAGAGTGAGTAAGTTCATGTTTGCCCTTCCTTTTCATATTGACAAGAAGACCGACAGAACCCAATTCAAGATCATCCGCAACCCGTATGCATTTTACGACATCGACAACAACCGGAAAATAAGGGATTGTGACATAGAGAGCTTCATCGCTTGAGCGCATACCAGCTATTGCCTCCCGACCGAAACCAGGCGCACAATCCAACAAGATATAATCAGTATCAGGATATTCTGCCTTTATCTTATCGATTGCAGACTTAAGATGCAGCATATCAAGACCATCAAGATCCTTCAAGGAAAGTGAAGAAGGTACAACTTTAGCACCGCTCGGATGAGTATAGAATGCATCAGCGATTTTAGAATTATCCTTGATGATATTATTCAATGTGACTGGATGCTGATGGATACCCATATAAAGACCAAGATGAGGAGTCGTAATATTACAATCGATAAGTATTACTTTTTTATTGAATTTTGAAGCTAGAACGATTCCTAAATTTGCAACAGTTGTAGTTTTCCCCACACCGCCTTTTCCTGAAACCACAGAAATCACACGCATAGATGTATTAGGGTGCAAGATGTATATAACATTAACTAGTACAAAGCTACTATTCAATTAAAGCTAGAACAGATAAAATCAACAAGAAGCAGAAACAAGCGGACCCATACGATATAGTTTAGTACCGCAGGTAGGACATACACCCGCTGTTGCAGCCTTACCATTCTTCAAGACCACAGGCTTAGGTTTCTTGATTTTTTTCATTCCATTACATTTAACACAATACGCATCCACCATATACAGATCACAATCCAATAAATCCATTAATACATCCAAACATATAGATAAACATAACCCTAAAGCAATCATAGATCAGTTGATATCTCAATAGGACATAATATATTGACAAGTTCGCCCTCATTCAGTATTATATTTGGTACTGCATCTTTTTGAAGTTTATGATTAAGTTCATTGTAATACCTTAAAAAATCTTTTTTTGAAGAGAATGAAAAGACAGTATAAAACATCCTTATGACTATCTCAGCACCGTACCTCTTACAGAAAGGGATCAGATTATACAAGAAAACAAAAAGCATTATGTCATCAAAAATGTTCGGACCATCCCTTTTGAGTGTCTTTATATCTGAAAGAAACAATTGTCTGATAAACGTCTTATCAAACAGGACCTCATAATTATTTTTTATGAATTCATTTATGTCGGGTATTGTCTCAACTATAAAACTATTCAATGACCACCCGGAATCATTAGATTTAAGTTCATGATTTTTCAGGATATATGCAGGAATCCAATCAAAGTCCGCAACAATGCCCTTCTTGCCTTCCTTAAGGTAACCTTGATCCAGCATCGCCTTGAACAGAGGCACACCTATGCTTCGTTCTTTATGATAAAGATAATTAGTCTTGACCCCCCAGAACTCCTGTATCTTAAAAAGAGATACTCCCTCCTTACTTCCAGCACAGCCCAACCATATCAACCAAAAATTACTATGTTCAAAAAGTTCATCCATAAGCCAAAACCCCATAAATTGTATCAATTCTGAAAAAATCGAAATCAGGCCAGATATAATCGATTATACAGGCATACCATATTTCTTCATTTTTGACGAAAACCATAAAAAAAAGTACCCGTTTAAGCCGTGGACAAAAAATCGTCAGATTTCAAAAATTCCAATTTTTTTATTATATACATCTAATAGTACACAGGTACTATTTATACTTATAGGTCTCTAAAATATAAAACATATCTAAAATTAGATAACAACTGCATAATATTCTACGCACCATAGCGTTTATCAAAAAATTATAATAACGTGATTTCTCCAGCAAAAAAAGAAAATGATCACGCAAAAATTAAAGAATCTAAACAAGATCTAGTTATCTAATTTAAAATAACACGCAAACGCACAACAATACATTTACACCAAGTTACAAATAAATCAAAAAGACAAGTCAAAAAGATTAACAGTGCTAATCCCCCCCACAATAAAACTAATCCAACGCCAAAACAAATAAAAACCTACAGTTACAATAAGACCTTTATGCAAAAAGAAAATACACCCCTGTGTCCAAAATGTGGATCATTTGATATGAAATATATGAGCCATATAAAAATGTACGGTGGTTACATCTGCCCAGAATGTAAAAGTATCTGGAGTTCTGATGAGATTAAAAAAAGATAATATATACAGATATAATTTACTCTTATTTTTTCACAACCTTAAGGGATATTATCTTCTGCCTATCCATTTTCTCAACAGATATAGAGATTGTCTTAAGTTCTAAAATATCCCCCTCTACAGGAACCCTGCCAAGTTTATCCAGAACAAACCCACTTATAGTATCATAATCAGAATCCCCAGTTAAGAACTTAACTTTTAACACACGTTCAACATCATCAATTTCAGATTCGCCATCAACAATAAATGTTTTCCTTCCACTCTTGCGAATCATATTTTTTGATACAT
>DAOVHT010000070.1 GCA_030671745.1 Candidatus Nanohaloarchaea archaeon | reverse complement strand
CCTTATTTCAAGAGTATGCGATTCTTCTTCATCAAGAGTGACAACTGGCTCATAGAGTGTTTGAACACTAGCACCAACCTGTTTATTTAAGGTATCGATTCCTCTATGGGAAAGACCGATCATATATCGATTCCACTCTCCATCAATATCACCTTGCCTGAAATTGGCATGCATATTGCCTGCTATCCATTTAAATCTGAATTTAAATATATAGTTGTCCAGATCAATCTTGATATTTCCATTAGCATAGACTAATCGCAGGACAGTATTACCATCCTCTTCTACCTCTGTACTCCATCCCTCATCACGGAAAAAATCCCAATTCCCAACGCCCTGCTCAAAATCATCAATAAAATAATATGCAACCGGATTCTCACATTCTTGATCATCATGATTAAAGCTGTCTTCAGTAAGCTTGTTACCGTCATCACAGTCAGGGCAATCCACTGCACAGCCAGAACTATCTTCAGCATCCTCATCACAGAGTCCATTGCCGCAGCAAGGAACTATGATCTCATTCACACATTCCTGTTCGTGATAATCATAACTGTCTTTAGTACAGGCATCGTTATCATCACAGCTTGGACAGTCTTTAGTGCAATTATTGTAATCTTCTCCTAATTCACAAAGAGTATTTCCGCAACATACTTCATCAAGATCTAGCTTGTTCACACACCCTTCTTGGTGATAATCATAAGAATCATCAGTGCATTCATTGTTATCATCACAGTTTGGACAGTCATCAAAGCATGAAGTGTACTCTTCACCGACTTCACATTTATCATTGCCGCAGCAATCATTAATTATAGAATATTCACATTCATTATCAAGACATTGTGATTGCTGACAAGTGTTTGCCGGACAATCAGAATCAACCTCACATTCATTCTCAACACAGCCACTAGTGAAAATAAGCATTATCAGTAATAATCCTATTAAATATTTTGTTTTCATAAAAATCAACTATCTAGTTTATAATTATCTAGACCACTATTTAAAGATGTTATATTTAGATTAATTCGATCATATGACACCATACCAGATCCCTTTGACGCCCTCATCCTCAATTTTTTCTTACAAAAAAACCGTATGACAAAAGATAAAAATTCAGTCTCACAGGCTCCATCCAAATTCATAACACAATCCAGACCAACCAATAAGAACTATATAAAACTCTAAACCCAAATAAACACCATGCTTGACAATCTTCTGTACGCATTAGACATCCAAAATCCATGGATCATAGTAGCAACCCTCGCAATGGCGCCGATAACGGAAGCCCGAGGCGCAATCATCTATGGCCTATCTCAAGGACTTGATGCATCAAATGTATTCTTTATATCTGTCGCATTGAACATATTGGCACTCATACCACTTCTATACATACTAAGGCAGAAACAGATAATGACAATGATACACAAGATAATAGGAAAAAGAATAACAAAGATGATTGAAAAGAATAAAGAAAAATTTGAATTGTATGAAGAGTTAGCGCTTTTTGGTTTTGTTGCAATCCCTGCAATTGGGACCGGTGCCTGGACAGGCGCATTGCTTGCCACAGTCCTAGAACTTAACATAAAAAAATCATTCATAGTGATAAGTGCAGGAATTATTGCAGCCGCATTGATCGTATTCTTAGGCACAAACAGTGTATTCTATCTACTTCAATGAAACAGAAAAAGACCAATCCATTTATAAAGAAACATAATCACAATAAACATTTCATAACAAAAAATGTGATTTGACTATGGTACGGATTAAAGGACACGAAATAAACCCAGTAATTACTAAACTTGCATATAACAGAAAAGCTTTACAGTTCAAAAATAATATTATCTCAACTCTAAAATCTATCGGTGTTGACGAATACGATGTAAAAATACCTCTTGAAAGTGTAGCGATAAGAAATGTCAAGGCACAAGCCACATGGTGGTTAGACGGCTACCGAATGCATTACAGTTACAATCAACAGAACAAATTCGTAGACAATCTATGGATAATATACAAAGTAATTGAACTTGAAACCAAACTGCTTATCTCTAAAGAGCACACATTGACCGAATTCTGCGCAGCTTTCAAGGAAGACAAAGACATTGATAAGCAAAGACAAAAAGCACGAGAGCACATAGGCGTCGCGCACGATGAAACCAATATAGAGACCATAAACCAGAAATACAAAGAGATGGCCAGGACATTGCACCCTGACATGCCAACAGGTGACGTCGAGAAATTCAAGAAACTGAATAATGCGCACAAGATCCTGAAACGTGAATTGAGCTAAAAATACCAGTCAAACCATAGATACAACTATATAAGCAAAGTTCAATCATATTATTTATGGTAGAATTTGTCCGAGGTCTAAAGGCAGGTTTATTTTCTGGATTGATAACAGGTATAATATTTTCAATAATTGTAACAATCCTTATTTATAGTATAAGTGGTCCCTTACTCACACAGCCACAAGAATCAATAGATATGTTTGGTACTTCTACCCAGACAAATGATTTGGGCTACGAAATGCTAAAAACCACTTTAATTATGGGCATTTTAACCACATTTAAGATAAGTATTATTTTCGGAATAAGTTTAGGTCTTATCAACTCAATAATAATCCCAAATATAAATTTAAAAACAATATATACCACAATAACAACATCAATATTATTAACACTAACTTATTTTATTTTAAAAATAGACAGTATAATGAATCTAATCAATACACAACTAAGTATAACCTTAACAATGTTTATTCTAATTCTATTATTCATCCAATCATTTAGTCTAATAAATGGAATATTACTTAGTCATTTTTGGAAAAAATCAGAAAAACAAAAAAATATAGAACAGATTCCAATGCAACCAGAACCACAAACAACGAATCCAATTAATCAACCAGGCGTAGCAAACTACTAAAAATACACAACCATAACTAATGCAAAACAAAAACCCAACCCCCAGAACTTCAAGAATCAAAGCTCAAGACTTCATCTTTACCAATAAGGATGCAAGAAAACCGAAACCGAGTCCTGCAAGAACACCGATATCATATCTTCCGTAGATTGCCCCTAAGACCAATCCAATAAAGAAAACACCGATAAAGGCCAATCCTGCAACATCCTTTTCTTTATCTTTTGCCATGATATCATTATGGATTCCAATCTATAAAGATGTTTCGCACCAGAATAGTTCACATATTCTTTAAAAAAAATCAAGCCGAATGTTCACTGACTTCTGCCATCTTCTTAGTAAAGAACTTGATAGCCTCAGCCAGTTCAGCATGTTTCTTTGAATGCTTGACAATGTCCACACCGGCAAGATACGCATCGCACGCCTGCACCAGTGCCCGCGCCCCGGCCTTTGTCCCGGACGGATGCGCATGGCAACCTGCACCCATGGTGGTGATGAAATCCACACCACCGATTGCATCAATGAACGGTTTGAGAAGTATCGGATTAAGCCCGCCTGAGACTATAGGGCAACATTTTTTCATGCCGCGCCAGCTATCATCAGACAATATGACATGGTGCGCAACATCCTCATGCACAAGCCTCAAGACATCATCATCCTTGTCAGGAACAGTCGCCCATGACTGACTGAAGAAATGCCCGCGAGCAACAAGATTCAATATCCCGTGCGCAGCTGTTATATCCTCTTTCTTGTCACCTTTCATCTTACCTATTCCCGCAGTCCCTGTATGGATACCTGAAGCACCTGCAAGCCTAGCAAACTTAGACAATACCAAGACAGTGAACCCGAACGGATTTTCCGGCCTTGTGAATGCACCGTGCGCAGCCCTGTGGAAATGAATGAACACATCCGGATACCGTCGTCTCAAAGTCTGCACAGCCATCCAGCCAGCAGTGATACCGTCAATCAGGAAAGCATAACTTCCCGGTTCAAACCCAGCCTTGCGAACCATCTCACAACGGGTGATCATGGTATCAAAATCAGATGCAGATACATTGAATGAATGCACCTTCTTCTTGCCCGTCTCCTTGACAGCCTTGTCCATCGCCTCTTTGACATGCCTGACCATCTTATCATAAGGACAGAAATCCTGATTGGCCTGAGGTTCATCATTCTTGACAAAGTCACCGCCACCTACCCAGAAATCATAGCACACCTCAGCATATTCAGCAGAGGTCAACCCCATCTTAGGCTTCACGATAGTCCCTAGGATCGGCCTGTCATAGACATTTAGATACTTGCGCATGTCATCAATCGTGTAACTGGGCCCGTCATACTGTTCAAGCATTGCCGGCGGAAACCAGACATCAAGAAGTTTGAGTGCAGATACCTGTTTCATCCCCAATACATTGCCGACTATATATGTCAGGATATTCTGGACATTGCCCACACGATCAAAAAGTCGCCAAGGATACGCAATCCACACTAGATTCTTTTTCATGTCAACCTTGTAGACGAGCGCATTCATCTCCCTTGAGAATGGTGTCTCAGTAGTCACCTTGAAATTAGTGCCCGTCGAAGATTCAGCCGCAATCTCAGCTGCCGCCTGAAGGATGTTCAATCCGCCGCCAGGTATGAAATGAAACACACAGAGAAGATACTCACCATTTTGAGTATTGGACAGATCCAGATTGACATAAGCCGCCTGTTTAGGATTCAACGATTTAAGATATTTATTTGTTGTCATTTCAAAAGCACCATACACATAAGACTATTGATTCAAATGTATATAAATATTATTATGCTCGAACAGATACAATCACACCCAAGCAAAACAAAAACAAATAATTCATTTCTTAAGATACAGCAATATCAACCCAGTAACAAATGACAACCCAGATATCACATAGACACCAAACTCAATTGAATACGTATCACTTATGACACCGAATATTGGCAGAACCAAAATAAACACCAAAGCACCAAACATAGAATTGATTGAAAGTATTGTAGCCCTCCTCGAATCATCATCAAGATTCTGGTTAAGCTCATCCTCAATCAGGACAGATTTAAAAGACCCCACCAACCATATGACGCCCATGATAGGCACTAAGATATAGATTGTCTCGATGAACTCCAGCATCAATATTAACCCTGCCGACCACACCATAATCAGCACCAAATAAGGATTACTTTTCCTACTTAACCCGATTATCTTATCCAGATAAAAGAGCAGTATCGTCTGAACAATTGTAGCAGTTGCAAATATAACACCATAAGTACCCAGATCAAAATATCTTATGATCAACGGCTGGTTCATAAGCTCAGAAAATATCCCGATTCCCAAACCCCATACCCCTGAAAATAGTAACAACCAGCGAAAATAACCATCACCCTTAAACAACCTTAATGATTCAGAAATCTGTATCTTATACTTATTGAATATATTTGTCTCGATACCTAAATCTCGCCTTTCAACTAAAGACTCATTCAAAAACAAACACAAAACAAATAACAACAATGACAAAAATGCAGACAGATAAAACGGATAATTGAT
>DAOVHT010000124.1 GCA_030671745.1 Candidatus Nanohaloarchaea archaeon | reverse complement strand
TAGTGCTTTTACGCTATACGCAAGAACAACATATGTGGTATTTGACAGTGCAATCATTGATGAGAATATCTCCAGCATAATACAAGGGTCAGTAAGTTCAGAAATAGCAAATCAAACAGTTCCAGTTGATTGGGTTCCGCTATTAATCTTGGCAATAGGTTTAATTCTTATCGTATTCAGCTTATACAAAATATTGAAGAGAAAGAATAGTCTTTTGCACAAATCCTCCTCTTAAATAACATACATTATTAAAGATACACAACCAATAATATATATTAAGGTATGGTTATTATGAAAAAAATATTTGCAGTATCCTTATTGGTCTTGTTATCATTAGCGACCGCCACATACGCCGACACAGGCGACATGATGGGCAGTACTAGCATGATGGATGGCTGGGGTATGGCGGGCTTCGGTTTCATAGGCCTCTTCTATCTCATAATAGTTTTCTTCATCTTCTCAGCAGTCTTCTGGTTAACTTACAGGTGGATTGTAACTGATGACAGATCAGTTGATAAGAAGACGAAAAAATAAGATATTCTTTTTCTGATTTTTATAGTTTTTAGGTTATGCAATCAAAAGAAGTAGCCATGGTGCAACATTATAGAACACCCAATAGTTCCAAGTGATATGTGTCACATCAAATAATATTATCTTTGCACCGCTTGAACCCAAGAAATAATAGATGACAGATATGATTATGTCATATAGGATTGTGAGCACAATCCCCAAGACAGAGATACTTGCGATTGTAAGGACTCCAGAAAGATGACCCACAATCGCAATCGCAACAAACGCAGGCCATAGTTTCATAGGTTCCTCATCTGATATTATTGCACTTAACACCATAGATGTAACGCCCACAATGACACCTGCCACCGGACCGAACAATCTGCCAGAAATGATTGTAAAAAGCAATATGAGTTCAATCCCTAATGATTGGAATGGTATGACCCTAAGCCAGATGCGCGATATCGCCCCAAGCCCGATAAAAGCCATCATGATGATTGCAGTCTTCAAAAATGGTGCATGTGGGTATGCTGTAACGATAAATGCTACAACAATCATGAGATATATGATATGTTTATTGCCTCTGATAAACTCATCGATCACGGCAATCTTATCTTTACCGAACGGCGGATAATAATGATCTTTAGGATACTTTTTTCTTTTTTTATTTTTCACAGGCTGTACTTTATCTGTTGTCTTTGAAACTTCCACATCGCACTTGGTTGCACGGACTGTATCTATGGTCCTATTATCTTTTTTTGTATTTCCATCAACCTCTAGATTACCATCAGTCTGTTTAGAGAAATCAATCCCGCACAATCTCAATAGTCTAAAGATTAACCATGAGAATGTGAATGCTTGGAAAGGGACAGGTTTTGCAGAATCTAAATGATTGTTGTATGTACGATCAGTATTCATAATTAGTATACTCTTTTAATTTTTAAAAAGACCTTCTTTTTTCATCGCAACAAGCATATCTTCAACCGAGTGCGCCGCACGTGTCATGCCCATGCTCCGTTTATCGACATCAGTACCGACAAGATAAAGCCCGGAAAATGGCGACACAGGTCCTGGAAAAAATGAATCAGTGGTGATTGCTGCCTTTTCAGGTATTGTCACCTGTTCATGTTTCATAACAATCTTTTTATCAATCCCTGGGTACACAGATAATATGGTGTCCCAACCCTCTTTTCGGGTCTTTTCAACACTATCTTTGACAATGAAACTGAATGTGATCAGTTGATGACCTGCCGGTGCAAGGGACGCGTCAAGGTTTGACGTCGGCATGGCCCAGAACGGTTCACCCGTCTCATACCATATTTCAGAACCCTTATAGTCCATACCTGGTATCTTGCCATTGATACCCAGCCATAGTGTATAGCTTTTGGCCTGCTTGATTTTCTTAAGATCTTTAGAGAAATGTTCGGGCAATTTTTCAGTCACTACCTTGTCCAGATCTTTTATGAACCCTGAATATACAACGATGTCTGAATTATAGACTTCTCCCTCAGATTCCACACCGACAGCCTTTCCATTTTTGATTATTATCTTATCGACAGAAGTTCCAGTTTTTACAGTTACCAAATCCTCAGAGAATGCATCTGTTATAGAATTGACTATCGCACCAAGACCGCCGATTGGGTACCATTGATTTTTTGAGTTGCTGTGTGATATGAAAAATCGTTTAAGCCCGTATAATGTATCGACGATATTCATCTTTTTCATGCCTTCAAGACCGAATCCTGAAAACATCCGTTTTGCAGGTGTCTTTTTCATTGATTTACCGCTCATGAAATGACAGAGTGTATCTATCATACGGAATGCATTATCTGATACATTATAATCCTTGACTGCATCATATACTGATCTTTCAGAATTGTCGATTGATACTGATTCTCGTATCATCTCAGCCAGTATCAATCTTGAGAACACGATCTTATCCATGTTGGATATTGCTTTGAACCCTGCCCAGTCCTTGATTGCAGAAGGTACAGGATGCAGACCTTTTCCTGTCCTGAAATAATAATGTCCGTGCGGTACAAGTTTGGGCATACCTCCATTATATTTGTTAAGCAATCTTGCAAGAGGACCGTTCGGTATGCATGTGATTGCATGAGGTCCTGTGTCGACCGTGTATCCGTCAACATTATAGCTCCTGGCATTGCCGCCTACAAAATCACTTTTCTCAAGAACAAGGACACTCTTGCCTTCTTTAGACAGGCAAAGTGCTGACAATAATCCGCTTATTCCTGCGCCCACAACAATTGCATCATATCTCATATCTATCAAAAATGTCTTATATCAGAACTTGATCTTTTTAGGATCTTTCAATCCTTTCTCAGTTATTATCTTTTTTATATGTTTGTATGGTACAGTATCAAATGCATAATTCTTGATCTTGACTTTTTTCGGTGCATCTTTCCAGACCTCGTCCGGATCCCTGACCTCGATATCGATCTTGTCGATTATCTTTAGTGTTGATGCTGCGACATATACAGGTTTCTTGTGGTCGAAAGCGATCTCTGCAACCATCCTTGACCCTATCTTGTTCACCACACCTTTCTTTGTGATTGCATCCGCACCGATGATTACCATGTCCACCTGATCGATGACATCCGCGACCTCATCATCAAGGATGAGTTCAGTCTCGATACCTGCAGAAGCGATATCTTTTGCGGTCAGTCTGCCCTGGAATCTCGGTCGTGTCTCAGTAGCAAATACCTTGACAGGGTCAGCTTTAGTGATTATGTTGACCACATTATGGCTGTGGCAGTGTGTAAGTATGATTGAATGTGGCGGTATTGCAGAGACACCATATTCTATAATCTTTTGCATATTGGTCTTGAGTCTCAGAATCTCTTCTTTGGAATGCATATAAAGTTCTTTCTGCAGCTTGATGATCTCTTCAGATTTTGTCTTTCTCATCTTTGACATGATTGACTCAAGACAGTTCTGAAGC
>DAOVHT010000079.1 GCA_030671745.1 Candidatus Nanohaloarchaea archaeon | reverse complement strand
GGAAGAGATAACAAAGGATGAGATATCCGTTGAAATATTTCCTATCCGGCCTGACATGCTGTGTGAGGAAGGTTTTGCTCGCGCATTAAAAGGTTTTCTAGGTCTTGAGAAAGGGTTAAGGGAGTATGATGTTAATAAGAGTGACTATACTGCAACTATTGATCCGTCTGTTGCGAAAGTCAGGGAGTTTGCGGTCGCTACAGTTATTAAAGGTCTAGATATTGATTCTGATTTCATAACACGGCTTATGCAGGTCCAGGAAAAGTTGCACACTACTCATTCGCGTAACAGGAAAAGTGCGGCAATCGGTGTTCATGATCTTGATACTGTCAGTTTTCCTCTGAGGTATACTACAAAAGGCAAGGATTTCAAGTTCATCCCTCTTGAAGGAAAAAGTGAGATGACAATCGAGGCGATATTAACGGTTCATCCTAAAGGGAAAGCGTATGCGCATCTTGTCGATAAGGATGTCTATCCTGTCTGGCTTGATGCAGAAGACAAGGTCGTCTCGTTTCCGCCCATAATCAATGGTGCTCATACGACTGTGACTGAGAATACTAAAAATCTATTGTTGGACATTACTGGAACTGATGAGAAAGTCGTGTTGCAGGCATTGAATATTATGGTGTCTATGCTTTCTGATGCGGGCGGTAAGATATATGAGGTTGATGTTTCCGGGAAGACATATCCCGACATGGTGCCTAACTCGATGCAACTTGACATCAGCTACGCAAATCGGCTTTTAGGTCTTGAGCTTGATGCTGAATCTGCTGTTGATTATCTTTTGATGATGGGGCTTGGCGCAAAGAAAGTGTCAACTTCTGCTGTTGAAGTTTCAATTCCTTGTTACAGGACTGACATTCTCCATCCTATGGATCTTGTTGAAGACATTGCAATAGCTTACGGTTATGAGAACTTTGACAGTGAGATGTCGGATGCTACAACTGTCGGTGCTGAATCTTCCAAAACTGTATTTTTAAGGAAGGTGTCTGAGTTGCTTGTGGGTCTTTCTTATCTGGAATGCAAGAGTTTTCACATGACCAATGCAAAGACGCTTTTTGAGAAGATGAACCATGAGGTCTCTAAAGATCTAGTCCGTACCGCAAATGCGGTCAATATAGAATATGATGCTATGCGGGACAGGCTGCTTTCCGGGCTTATGAAGATACTTTCAGAGAATACCCACAATGAGTATCCGCAGAATCTTTTTGAGGCAGGGACGGTCATATCAAAGGATGATTCGGCTGAGACCAATGTTTCTGAGAGTACAAATATAGCTATCGTTTCTGCCGGGCTTACATCTGACTTCTCTTCTATGAAAGCCGTGATTGAGACTTTTGCGTCGAATCTGGATGTGGCTATCAGGTTTGAGGAACATGAAGATCCGTCTTTCATATCTGGGCGTTGCGCTAAACTTGTCCTTTCCGGGGCTATGATCGGTGTGGTCGGGGAGATACATCCAGAAGTATTGGTTAACTGGGGACTTGATGTGCCTGTGGCTGCGGCAGAGATTGAGCTTTCAAAGGTCATGGATGCTGTGTTCAAGTAGATGGTTGTTTATTGGTACATCTGTCCGTCATATTCTGTGTCTTTTATTTTTCTGGTCAATCGTTTAATCAGTTCTATTGCTGCATCGTATCTTATCTTTTGACCGTTGTCTTGTATCATGTATTGGTATGCTGGTGATTTTTGATCCTCTTTTTTTAGAAAATGAAGTGTTGTGTCTCCTGTATAAGTCTCGATACTGCCGTCTTTTAAAGCTTGCATGAACTCTTCGCTGTTCCATCTCGTTATTTCTGATCTTATCTTTTCATTAAACATAAGTATATATTGTTTTTTGATTTTTATCAATTTTTTTGTATTGTGTGTTTTTATTTGCTGTGTTTGTGTATGGATTTAAATATTTTGATTTATGAATATAAGATATGGGTAACATAAAGCTTGTGGTCTTGGATCTTGATGGGACGTTGTCAAGTATGGTGGCAGGTGGCACAGCAGTTGGGATGCCATAGGTGATGCCTGTGGGCGTAAAGAAGAGCATGATAAGATCTGTGATTATTATTATCCTCGTAAAGATAAGTATGATGAATAGTTGCAGAAAAATGCGGAACTTCTTGTAGGCATTAAGATCTCTGAGATGGGCAGATCTATTTTTCCGCCACCTTATGCGGATGGTGTAAAGGATGCTGTGAGATTTTTTAAGGATAAGAATTGTATCTGCGGGCTTCTTTCAAGCGGGGTTGATTTTGTGGCGGACAGGGTAAAAAGTGATCTTAATCTTGATTTTTCTGTGGCAAACAGGCTTGATGTAACCGATGGGGTCTTTACAGGTACTGCGAAGACAATAGTTCATCTGTGGGATAAGGACAAGAAACTTGTGGAATTGGCTGATAAGTTCAATGTTCCTTTAAGTCAAGTTATTTTTATCGGTGATCATGATAATGATATATCATCAATGAATGTCTGTGGGCATAGCATTGCTTTTTGTCCTAAGACTGATGAAGTCAGGAATGCAGCAGATGCATCTTTTGACTGCTGGCATAAGATAAAAGAATATATTGAAAATGAGTTTTTTGAGTGAACAACCAAAACTGTTATATATGGATATTTTATTTCATGCGAAACCTTTATATACTTTAAACTATCTATATATCTTTATTCGCGTTATCGCGGATGAAATCTTTTTAATTTAAAAGAAAAACATTTGAATAACAGTACTTCTGTTTTTGAATATTAATATACGGTGATACATATCAGCTTAGAACAATTGATGGCAATGAAGAGAGAGATGCTAGGTATGGGTAACTTCAGGGAAGTTGAAAGAATAAACAAGATAATCAAATTCCGTGGACCCCAGGTCAGCACAAACATAAACGAATAAACTAGAAATAATTCTTTGAGTTTTTTTCGACGGTTTTTGTTTTGATAGTCTTTACTATCTTTTACTTTATTTTTTATATATTTTTAATTTATCTTACTTAATCTTGATTTTAGAAAAAAAGAAAAGCGAAGAACGAGATTTGAACTCGTGATATGTTGATCTGCAGTCAACCGCCCTACCGAACTAGACTATCTCCGCATGAATTATTATTAAATTGCTGAGTTAATTTTATATATGTGATTGTCGGTGCAGATTTTTTTTGGGGTAATCAAAAATCTTATAAATATAACAATGTTATGTATTGTATAGTGGGTTATTTTTATGGCATTGAATACAGATAAGATACGGGCGGATTTTCCAATACTTAATTCTGGTAAGCCACCGGTCTATTTTGATAGTGCATGCATGACACTCAGACCGCAGCAGGTAATTGATAAGATCAATGAATATTATGTCAAGTATCCTGGATGTGCGGGCAGAAGTCTTCACAGCATGGCACGGATGGTCACTGAAAATTATAGGGGTGCGCGGGAGAATATACAGAAATTCTTTAATGCCGGTGATCCTTCAGAAATCATATTTACTAGAAATACTACTGAGGCGATAAATATTGTGTCGCGCGGTCTCAATCTCAATAAGGGTGATATGGTCCTTACGACAGACCGTGAACATAACTCTAATCTTATGCCGTGGCTTGTGCGCTCTGAAAGGGATGGTATCAAACACAAGGTGGTTGAGTCTAAGGGTGACAATACTTTTGACCTTGCGCGTTTTGAGGAGATGATGACCCGTGACGTCAAGCTCGTGTCGATGGTGCACACGTCTAATCTTGACGGGTATACCATTCCTGCTGAAAATATAATCAAGATCGCTCATGATCATGGCGCTCTTGTCATGCTTGACGGTGCGCAGAGTGCGCCACATGGGAGTGTTGACCTGAAAAAGCTTGATGTTGACTTCTTTGCGTGTTCAGGGCATAAGATGCTCGGTCCGTCTGGAATCGGTATGCTTTACGGGAAGAAAGATCTGCTGTCTGGGCTGAATCCTTACAATGTAGGCGGTGATACGGTCATTGACACGACTTATTCTGGTTATAAGCTTTCCGGGTTGCCTGAACGGTTTGAGGCAGGGTTGCAGGATTATGCAGGGGCGATCGGTTTTTCTGCTGCACTGGACTATATTCGCGGTATCGGGATTGATAACATATCTCGCCATGAAAAAAATCTTAATAAGCTTATGACAGATGGTGTCAAGGATATACCTGGTCTTGATATAATCGGTCCTGTTGATTCTTCTTTGCGGGGCGGTATACTTTCATTTTCAATCGATGGCATAAATCCGCACGATATAGTTATGCTCCTTGACCAGTCGTCGTCCATAATGATGCGGTCTGGTGCGCACTGTGTCCATTCGTGGTTCAATGCGCGTAATCTGCCGAATGGTTCGGCAAGGGCGTCGGTATATGTGTACAATACAAAAGATGAGGTTAAGGTCTTTGTTGAAGCGCTCGGAAAGGTTGTTGATTTCTTCAGAAAAAGTTAGGTTAAGTTCTTATTGCTTTTGATGCTATCTCTTTAATTAGGTCAAAGCTTTCTTCTGCGTCTTTTCTTGATCTTGCCTGCTTTATCCTTATGAAACTGTTTGAGAATATGAATATCTGTCTCTCGTTGTAATCTGCGGATATTGTCTCTATCTCTTTTGAGTAGTTGATGTTTGTGAAGTCTTTATTGGTTTTTAGGATTGCGTTCAGTTTTTCCATATCGTAATAGTCGTCAATGTCTGAGACTCGTGCCTCTGCCATTATCATGCCTTTGGTGTGGCAGGGTCTTATGATCAAGATGTTACTTTTTTGTTTCATATATATCAGCTAAGTGTTTATTAATATATTTTTAGTTAATTTTAAAAATACTGTGTATTAGTTTTTTGTTTTATTTAAGAATTTAAGATAAAAGAAAAAAAATAGAAAAGGGGTTTACCCTTAACAGGCGCCTGAAGG
>DAOVHT010000158.1 GCA_030671745.1 Candidatus Nanohaloarchaea archaeon | reverse complement strand
TAAAAAAGGATCAACACCATATATTAAATCTCGTGAAAAAGCTCTAACTCCATCAATTACATCCATAACCATAGCATTTTGTAAAAACATATCAAGAAGTCTAGTATCATGATCAATACCAATTAATTCTTCAATATAATCATTTTTCAGAAAAAATAATGAATTTACACCTTGTCCTACACCAACATCAAAAATAGTTTTACTGCCATTCAAGTAAGGTTCTATTAAGTTAATAATACCACTTCTTAAAACTCTATTTTCTTTAAAATCACCTTCGGCACCACATTTGTTCTTAAAATAAGTAGTAGTTGAAGCATCTATTATATTAAAATATTCATCAAGAGATATATCACCCATACTATCATCCCTCTTAAATGACAACTATTCTTTTTAAAATTATCTTTAAGCAATTATTTATTTAAAACGAATCTCACAGATTTGCTATTGGATACCATAAAGTATTAAGAAAAAATAATCTAACCTCATAAATCTTAATCATTTTTATGACCGAATATTCCTTTTTGATGATACGCAACACCCCTTTTTATTGAATTATCTTTTCTACAGAAATAGTAAGCTAAAGCATCAAGAGAATAATTGACACCATTATTTTTAACCCATTTAGACAATCTAGTATTTTCAGACCCTAACGAGAACACATCACAACAGATACCACAAAAACCCAGCATATCATTCGGATTCATTAACGAATATACTGCTTCGGTCCCTTTTGATTTAACAAAGAACGCAAAAGCACCATACCAATTATATTCAGATATAAAAGGATTTTCGTCTGACTGAAATATATTTCTATATTTCACCTCTTCAGAAAGGATACTATGCCAAAAAATATCATCCTGTGTCTCTATAGCCAACCAATTGTCAACCAGATCCTTCTGATACGGGATAATGACTCGAACATTATTAGACAAATCATAAGTCCATGCAGGTTTCTCAATAAATGTTTCATCCCGTCTAAGATTTTCGATAGAATTAGAAGAATAAACCTGTTTCTTAGGTAAAGAAAAGATTTCACCTACATGATTCATATCTACAAGAGATTCTATAAATTGCCAAACCATAATCATCATCAATCAGTACTAATAAAAATAATCAGTTTAACTTTAAATTATTTCCAACCAACCAAAACCCCACATTTTATATAAATTCCCCCTCAAATAACAAACAGTATTCGGTGTTATCTATGAACAGACTAAAAGTAAGCCTAGTATTCAGCTCAGACATAAGCGCATTATCAACCCTAGACAATGCAATCAAAGACATCCAGAAAACAGTCCAGGACAAAAAGAATTCATTTAAGATATCCATAGACTCAACGAAAGAGAATGAACTGTTCCTAAACATAGCATCCGAAGGTTTTACACACACATTCGTACCACGGATAAAAAACCTATTGATGCCGATAATGAAAACAAACAAGATAGGCATAAGAACTTACAAAATAATAGATTATATAATAGAGGTTGAATTAGAAAAGAAACCTAAACACGAATTCAGCATACCTATGGTCAAAAAGTTTGAACTCAAAGACAAAAAAGCCATACTCACTTTTGACGAATCATTTGACACCAAACAAATAGATACAGGTGCCATAGAAAGAATAGTCACCCTAGTTAAAGACAAAGCAACCGCGCAATTCTATGAAGGCAAAGCCGAATACAACAAGGTTATCTGGGCATCAAAAGAGATAGAGCACCCATACAAAGATGACCCGACAGATGAGATGGTCAAAAAACAATGGATAGTACAAGGTCCAGGTCAGGGACAATGGTTCCACACCCCGAGTTCAACCGCACTGTTCAAGGCAATGGAAAAGATAGCAGTTGAAAAGATACTCAAACCCCTAGAATTCAAGGAAGTCATAGCACCTAAAGTCGTACCTTTCGAGGTCTGGGAAAAGACAGGACACCTGAGCGGTTCTGAACCGGAGATGTATTTCGTGTCAATGCCAAAATCCCGAGACATAAAAGACTGGGAAGAAGTCATAGACCATTACAAAATTACAAAAAAAGCCCCCATAGACAAGATAAAAAAAATGCTCAAAGACCCGATGGGAGGTCTGTGCTACGCCCAGTGCCCGACAATATACAACGCTTTTTCCGGCAAGACAATAGCAAAAGAAAGCCTGCCAGTACTCGTCTTTGACAGGTCAGGAGTCTCAAACAGGAACGAAGCAGGCGGAAGGCACGGCATAGAAAGAGTGAACGAGTTCCACAGGATAGAGCCGGTGTTCATCGGCACGACAGAGCAGGTTGAGCAGATAAAGAAAAAGCTGATGGAAACATACAAAGACATATTTGAAAACATTCTTGAACTTGAATGGAGATATTCCGATGTAGTTCCGTTCTACATGCAACAGTCAGGCGGCTTCGGGGCTGACAGCCAGGATGCAAAGAACTGGAAAGGCACTATAGATTTTGAAGGATACCTGCCGTACAGAGGCACAAGAAAAGGTTCAGAATGGCTTGAATTCCAGAACCTGAGCGTTGTCGGCGACAAGTACACAAAAGCTTTCAGCATCAAAGGCCAGGGTGTAGAGCTATGGAGCGGATGCACAGGCATAGGTCTTGAAAGATGGGT
>DAOVHT010000048.1 GCA_030671745.1 Candidatus Nanohaloarchaea archaeon | reverse complement strand
TATTGGGTTGAGAATAAGACTGATGGGACTACTGCTGATATCTGGTTAGAATTGCCGATAGGAATTACAGATGGCAATTCAGACACGGTATATATGTTCTATGGAAACTCAAGTTTAAGCGACAGTAGTAATGGTAGTAATACATTCCAAGAATTTTGGGATTTTGAAGATGGTACTCTTCAAGGATTCACTGCACAAACATCAACTGCAATTACAAGTTCAATATCTAATCGAGGAACATATTCCATCGATTTGTATGATAATAGTGCTTCTGGTGGGCAATGGGGCGCATTATCTAGAACTTTTAATTATCAAACAGGTGTTTTGGAATATGATATGTACAGAACTCCGTCTGCAAGTGTGTATTATGGTCTTCATCTAAGAGATGGCGGTTTGAGTGGAACACTCATAGTAGGAACATATGTCCAAATAACTGATGAATCGTTTACAGATTGGAGTTCTGTTGACTTTTCTGGCGGAGAATACATAACGTCTGGGAATCAGTGGGTTAAAGTGTCAATGCCTTTTGACCAGCCAAATACTGTTTTGTCTGCAACTGTGGATGGAACATATCTTGGAACATCTACTAATGTCGGTGCCGGAACAATAGACACGCTTTTATTTAATAGTGGAACCTCTGCAGGAACTGGCAGGTATGGATATTTAGATGATATTCGATTAAGAAAATATATTATAAACGAACCGACAGCAACCTTCGGCGCAGAGACCGCCCCCGATTCATATTCCGCAATCTCGGACAGTTCCGGAAACGTAAATGTATTCACAAGACGAAAACCGATCACAATTGATCATTCAGGCGCGCTCACCGACTATCAGACAAAATTAGACATTACATATGAATCCGAGATGCTCGCGAACTTCGACGACATCCGTTTCGTGACTGATTCAGGCGCACATGTACCGTACTGGATTGAGAACAAGACTGACAGCACGACAGCCGAGGTCTGGATAAAGAATAATCTAACAGACGGAGATACGACCATCTGGATGTATTATGGTAATGATGGTTTGAGTGGTGGTAGTGAAGATATAGTAGATTATGATGTTAATTTTGCATCTACTTCAACTGCAACAGCTTCAAGTGAATATTCTGCTTCATACGCACCATCTAAATCTATCGACGGTATTGCAAATGGTATGGCTGACACTGCGTGGTTAGCAAACCCGCTTGCGGGAGGTTGGCTAAATATTAGTTTCGGTCAGACAAGAAGGGTTGTGAATATCAGCATAATTAGTGGGTATTCATCTGATAATGGTTGGGATGGTTTCAAGAATACATCATACGATTTGGGTGGACATATTACCTATTATGAATTGCCTAGTACATTAGACAGTTTGATACGATATAATCATAGTGTCACTCCCACAAATACAACATATTTAGAGTTAAGTCCAGTTACGATATATGAACAGACCTATGCGTGGGGTGGATTGGTTGAAGTGTATATATATGGTTTTAAATACACCGCAATCGAACCCACATACACAGTCGGAACAGAACAAATCCCAACACAATCATCCATACTCTCAAAATCAACCGCATACTCTCTAGGCGCAAACACGACAACTGCATTTGCAACCATAAACGGAGAGACAATAACTGCGCCGATAACTTCTGGCTGGAACCACATTGCATTGACTTATGACAAAGACGCTGGAACACAACAGATGAAACTGTATGTCAATGATGTTGAGGAGACGACAGATGATTATTCAACCGCAATCTCAACAAATACAAATAATCTGATAATCGGACAATCATTGAATGGTTCAATCGACGAAGTAAGAATCTTCAACAGCGCCTTAACCGCCGCCGAGATCAACGCATCCTACAATGCAGGACTTTACAGATTGGAAACCAATTTCACAGGTTTGGCAGAAGGCACCTACACCCACACAGCATACGTCCAGGACATGGCAGGAAACACAAACAACACCGAGACAAGAACTTTGACAGTTGATTCAACACCCCCTCAGATAACAATCTTTGAGCCGGCAAACGCGACAGCAAATGATACTACTCCTCACATAAATGCAACACAGACAGATACATCTTCCGATTCTATGTGGTACTCAATTGATGACGGTGCGAATGTTACTGGTGCATGGACAACAGAGATTGACACAGATGCAGGAACCCTTTCTTTTGGTTCCCACAACATCACAGTCTATGCAAATGATACCTCTGGCAACCTCAATTCATCAACAGTCTGGTTTGAAGTCACGATGTGTGATACTGGAACATTAGATACGATATGTTACATCAGTACAGTAAAAGGCATCGAGAACGGATATTCGATAAACGGTTCAGGTTCATTGGTTTTACAGTCTGGTGGATCTTTGTACAACACCACAAATCAGACATCATTTGAGATCAATATGTTAGGAAATATCACATTGGAGACGGGTTCAAACATAACAGCCAATGTCAACATCACAGCAACGAACCTTACTATTGAATCAGGTTCAAGTATAAATGCCAATGGTTTAGGATATCCTTCAAATCCATCTGAAGAACCTGGAAATGGTCCCGGTGCAGGAGAGTATGGTATTTGGGGTGGTGGTGGTGCGGGTTATGGTGGTGTTGGTGGTAATGGTGCACAAGGTTCTGGTGGAACAGCTTATGGTTCTTTGACAGAACCAATCGATTTCGGGAGCTCTGGTGGTTCAGCTTATTTAAATTCTGGTGCAGGTAATGGTGGGGGTCGTATAATACTTAATATCTCTGATTATTTGTCTGTTGAGGGATCTATACAATCTGATGGTATTTTTGGAATTGTGACAAATCTTCGTGGCGCTGGTGGTGGTAGTGGTGGTTCAATCTATATTACATCTTCAACATTGGTGGGGTCTGGTTTGATCTCTTCGGATGGTGGTTTTGGTGGAGATAGTGATTCTTTTGCTGGAGGTAATGATGGTGGCGGTGGTGCGGGGGGTAGAATTGTTATTTATACAGATATTTTTAATTATTCGGGAGATATGGGTTCTACAGGTGCAAATGGTGGTGATCAACAAGCAGGTCAGGGCGGAACAATTTATATAAATAGTTCAAACACATTGTCTCCTTCAGGTTCAATTCTTGCAAATTCAACAGACATAAACCTAGCCGGTTACATTCTTATAGATTTTGTAAATGATAGCATGTCAGACACGATTGATTTTTATACCCAAACTCCAACATTCAACCCAATTCCATGGATTCCGGATTTAATGAATATGGGTTGTATGGATGACATTGATTGTATTGTGTATGGTGTCAATACCAATATGACCTCATCACGAAATTTCACAAGCTTGAATATAACTGATGCAAATGTTTATGCAACCGCAGATAATTTAGAATTGAATGCAACTGATGATTTTGTATTATATAACAGTTCTCTAGATTTATTGGATAACACAACATTTAACACTGATGTGGATTTAAATATTGTTCAGAGCATTTTTGAAATAGGTGATAATGCAACATTTAATGTTGGTACTAGTATAGAACTTAATCAAAGTGTGATGACTATTGGTGATAATGCGATACTTCCAATAAATAGTTTCCAAGTAAATCAAAGTACAATAACCCTCGGTCTAAATTCTACAATGCAGTCATTTTTTAATTATTTTAACATGATTGGTAGTATACTCAATATACGAAATAATACTATCCTAAATTCAACAGATGACATTAATCTTATCAATAGTACTATCAATAACAATAATAATTTAGAGACTATTTTCTTGATATCTTCAAAAACAATTTCAATGACATCTTCAAGTACAATCAATGCAAATGTCAACATCACTGCAACGAATTTGACAATTGAATCTGGTTCATCAATTGATGCCAGCGGTTTTGGTTATCTAGGGATAATCGATAGTGGTGATGGCCCCGGTGCAGGAGAGTATGGTGTGTTTGGTGGCGGCGGCGGCGGATATGGTGGTGCTGGTGGTGCTGGTGCAAATGGTGCTGGTGGAACAACTTATGGTTCTCTGACAGAACCTTTAGATTTTGGCAGTTCGGGTGGCGATGAAAATTATGATAATGTCGGTTACTCTGGTGGTTCTGGTGGAGGTCGTATCATAATTAATGTATCAGATCAATTTAATATTGATGGGTTTGTTTTAGCAGAGGGTCAGTCTGGTTTTATTGATACGTCTTTTGGTTCCGGCGGTGGTTCCGGCGGTTCAATTTATTTAATATCATCAATATTAAATGGTTTTGGTCTGATTTCATCAAATGGTGGTGCTGGAGGTGATGGTAGTGGTGCTAGTGGTCTTGCCGATGGCGGCGGAGGTGGGGGTGGAAGAATCGCAATATATTCCGATATTTTTAATTATTCCGGAACAATCGAATCCAAAGGTGTAACAGGTAATTCTGCTCAAGATAGTTACGGTGGAACAATATACATCAAAGGTCCTGACACTTACAACTACACGACTACACTTCTATCAAATTCCACAGATGCCGCAAGATACGGGAGCACACACATCGTCTATGGAACAACTGCAGATGGAAGATGTGATGTCACAGGCGCATCCCTGAACCCATACCCGACCTTCTATGTCGCAATCTACAATGACACATACCCTCACCGTTGCGTGTTCAACATGACTGCAACAAACATATCCTTGATGGATTCCGACAACGAGACAAAGACTTCATTCGGATTAGATACTCCGATCTATGCAGCCTACAAGATAAATGAATACGTAGCAGACCAGGACACATATTACGAGGTGAACGGCACAGGAACGACAATAACAAACATCTCAGGACGGGGACCGTACAGTATGGACACAGTCCTAAGCACAGTTTATAGGACAAACGAATCCTTCACAGAGTCATCATCAGGAAGTTATTCATTCCTTGCAAACATATCTGGAAAATCTTTTGTCAACCTGACATATTCCACAGACAATCTGTTGTACTCTTATGACATAATAGCCTTACCTATATCCTTTGTTTCGCCGACACATGCTGACAACTATTATACGACTAAAAATTACACATACCTCAATTGGACCGTGTCTGAATCGTATCTCAACACGACAATATTAAATTGGAACGGCACAAACAGCACAATCGATAACAGTTACTTTAATGAGACTGGATTGACGGAAGGAACCTACACCTATTATGTCTGGGTCAATGACACAGAAGGAAACACAAACCAGACCGAGACACGGACATTTACAATAGACACAACCAATCCTGAAATAGGATTCGTAGCCCCGACAGAAGACAATGATTCATACATCACCGAGGATTACACATACATCAATGTCACCGCAACTGACACCAGCAACATCACAGCCTTCGTCGACTGGAACAATTCTCTTGTAGGTTGGTGGAGGTTCAATAACGATACAGATTTCACAGACTATTCCACATACTCAAACGACGGCACAAACCAGGAATCAACATATACCGATGCAGGAAAGTTCGGCGGAGCAAGGTACTTTGATGGTGACAATGATTACATTAATGTAGGCAACGATACCTCACTAAACATATCAGGTCAAATTACGCTTTCCGCATGGATAAAAGCAGAAAGGGATCCTCGCGATTATAATCAGATGCTAATGATAAAAGGCGATACCGGTTCTAATCCTGCTTATTATCTCTATCTGAGAGGGAATAGCGATGAGATCTGGTTCGGCATACAAGGTATAATATACGCTATGGGAGACATGCCTGCAGATATACAGGACAATTGGTATCATATAGTTGCAACTTATGATAATACAAAATTGAGACTTTATTATAATGGTGTTTTAAACACATCTGCCGATTATACCGGAAGCATACAGACAACTACAAAAGAATTGGTAATCGGCGCAACATACGGTGCTGAGTTAGAGTATAATGGTCTTATTGATGGAACAATGGTATTTAACCGCGCACTCACCCCTTCTGAGATCAACGCATCCTACAAGGCCGGACTGTACCGATTGGAAACAAATATCACCGACCTGACAGAAGGTACCTACACCTACACAGCATACGCTCAAGACTTGGCAGGAAACGTAAATAACACAGAGACAAGAACATTGACAGTAGACGCAACCTCACCGACTTTAACGATAGACACTCCGGCTGCAAACGGCACTTATTACAACTACGCACCAGACTTCAACGGAATATGTACAGACAATTTAGCGATCTCATACATATGGACAGACCTATCAGAATATCCGACGATGGATTCGACAAGCCCATTCAACTTCACAAACACGACAGGCCTGACAGACCAAGATTACACGATAAACATCTTCTGTAATGATACAGCAGGAAACACAGCAGTAAAAACAATGTATTTCACTTTCGATACAACAGACCCATCAATAGAATTCACCGCGCCGACAGAAGACAACGATTCATACATCAACGAGGACTACACCTACATCAACGTCACCACAACAGACGCAAACAACATCACAGCATTCATAGACTGGAACAATTCTCTTGTCGGCTGGTGGCGATTTAATCTAGAATCCGGCGAAAACGATACATTCGCACGCGACTGGTCAAGTTACGGCAACAATGGTACAATGACTAATATGAATTATGGTATTGACAATTGCACGGGTAACTGTTCTGGTTGGACAACCTCTGGGAAATACGGATATGGGATTAATTTTGATGGAGTTGATGATTCTGTAGCAGTAGCGGATTCAGACAGTTTGAATGTAACAACTGAGGTAACTGTTGAAGCATGGATTAAAATAAATACTGGAGATTCTGTTAATGACTATCAAATAATATTTGACGATAAATGTGTTGCCTGTTCTCAGTCAGGTTATATAATATATATTAGGGATAACTATGGGGATAGAATCTATTTTAGCTATAAAACAGGTCATAATTATGGTGGTGGGGATACAGCAACCGTAAGCACCGATGCCATCTCATGGGATAAAAATACCTGGTATCATGTTGCGGTTTCATTTAATGGCACAGATACAAATATTTATAGGCAGGGTGTGTTAATAAAAAATGATTCTACTGGGCTTGGTTTTGTCGGGACAAATGACTACCCTAAACTAATCGGATATGGTGAGCAAATTACAACAAACTTCAACGGCACAATCGATGAAGTAAGAATCTTCAACCGTGCACTCACCCCCGCAGAGATCAACGCATCCTACAACGCAGGACTCTACCGTTTGGAAACAAATATGACAGACCTAGCAGAAGGCACTTACACCTACACAGCCTACGCCCAAGATCTGGCAGGGAATGTAAACAACACCGAAACCAGAACATTAAATATAGACACAACCCCTCCACAGATAACAATCCAATCCCCAACATCAACAACATATGGAACTCTCCAGATTGACCTCAATTACAGCGCACAAGACTTAAACGGAATATCGACCTGCATCTATGAACTCAACGGCGCAAACACGACCATAGCTTCCTGCCAAAACACGACAATAACAGCCACAGAAGGCGCCAACAACCTCAAACTTTACGCGAACGACACAGCCGACAACTGGAATATGGACGAAGTGGATTTCACAGTCAGTCTCATCTCATTGCAGATAACAAAGATCCTGAGCCCAGACATCTTGGTCGCCGGAGAGAACGAGACAATAACTGTTAACACAACAGTAAAAGTCAATCAGACACAGAATGATGTATACTCGATAAACATCACAGATGAG
>DAOVHT010000087.1 GCA_030671745.1 Candidatus Nanohaloarchaea archaeon | reverse complement strand
ATCGTTGACCCGGGCGCAATCACTGCAATCTTTCCGGCAGATATGTACCCGAGCTCAAAATTTTTCAGTTTAAGCATGTCCTTCTATCCTAGCTTTCTGCTGTGCACACACATTATGACTGCAATCGTATCCTTTGTCTTTTTCAGGATACCTAATGCGTTAAGGATGTCAAGAGATCTGCCTTGGGGTATGTGGTCTATTACGGTACCGTCTTTCAGTTTTGTTATCACAAGTTCTTGTCTTTTCTGTTCAGTCAACTATAACACCTTTTTTCATAGATCGTATCCTAGCAGAAGAGATATGAGCGCCATCCTTACCGGAACACCCAATCCTGCCTGATTGAAATAGACTGCATTGTCCATGGAATCTATGTCTGTCGATATCTCATCCACACGTGGAAGCGGATGCATAACTATCGTGTCTTTTTTTGCCATAGACATAAGTCCTTTATCAATTATGTATGCAGTTTTCAGACGATGATATTCTTCGGGGTCGGGGAACCGTTCTTTTTGGATCCTTGTGACATATATTATATCACTATTTAAGACTGCATCTGATATCTCTGAAGTTTCAGTCAACTTTATGCCAGACTTTTCTTTAATCTCATCAATTAAGTATGCGGGCATCTTAAGTTCATCAGGTGAGACGAAAATAAGATTTATATTGTCAAACAAGGACAGAGCATATGTTAGGCTGTGAACAGTCCTTCCATATTTCAGGTCGCCGACCATAGTTATGGTAAGACCTGAGATAGCACCTTTATTCTTGATTATAGTGTATAGGTCAAGAAGTGTCTGGGTAGGGTGCTGGTTTGCACCATCACCACCATTTATGACCGGGCATCCTGTGACTTCTGAAACATATCTTGCACTGCCTTCTAATGGATGGCGCATGACTATCATGTCTGCATACTGAGCAATCGTCAAGGCTGTGTCTTTCAATGTCTCGCCTTTCTTGACAGATGTACCTTCTGTGCCTGAGAAACCTATGACTTTTGCGCCCAACCTGTTTATTGCGGTCTCAAAGGATAGGCGTGTCCTTGTGCTGGGCTCAAAGAAAAGAGATGCTATGACCTTATCTTTTGCGATGTCTAGAGTGCTTTTTGGGTCTTTTGAGAGCATCTGCTCTATCTGTTTTGCGCGTTCAAGGATTTCAAGAATATCAGGTTTAGACAGGTCGCGGATGGAAATCATGCTTCTGCCTTTGAAGGTCATAGATAGATATTGGGGCGGGATGTTTAAATATTTGTTTTTAGGTTTGGTTCATTTTAGAGTAGTAACACTATAGATATGTTTATAAAGATTAGGTTGTATTGTCAATTTAAGTGATATTTATGGCCGATGATGGAAATATTGGAACTAATGGTTTTGACCCTAAAATTATTGAGGATTATGAACGATTGTCAAAACTAAATCCTGAAGAAATAACTGTAGATGATCTTAAAAAACTACAAGAAGATACTGCAGACTATCTAATCACCACAATTGGTTCTGGTATTGAAGAATTGAAAAATAGTACGAAGGAAATATTAAATAGTATAGATTTTGAGATATGGGGATTCAATCCAGACATATTAGATTATATTGAAAAAGAAAAAGAAGATAAAAACAGCTATATTGTATTAGGTAGTAGAGAGTACCCATACAAAGAAATACCAGATATAAGAAATGATTCTAAAGAGTACGCTGTTTCAATACCTGTTTTAAAAGATGTTAAATCAAAGGATGTAATTGAACAATTAACCCATAATTTATCCGAAAAGGATCCAACATTAAAAACAAAAGATAGAGCATATAATATTTTTGAAACTATTTTTGATGTAGATGGAATCATAATCAGATATAATGAACAATTATATACTGATAAAACACCATTTTTTAAAATAGAACAGCCTAAAGACGTAAATGATTCAGATCTATATAATCACAAATTAGGCAAAATTGCAAATGAATTGTATCAAGTATTAGATTCCATGGGATATTTAAGGACTGATGATGATAGAGCTTCTGATAAGAGATGTTAAGAATTTTTCAAATCAATAATAGATCCAACAAAGGAATATATTTCATTTAAAAAAAATCAAATATGCCCCCGACGCGAATTTCTTTTGCAGACATCATCTAAATGATGAACCGCATAATTTGAACGCGCGACCCCTTGCTTAGGAGGCAAGTGCTCTATCCAAACTGAGCTACGGAGGCATCCTGATATAAAAAAATAACAGAATTATCTAAATTTTATTAAAAAAGATAAAAAATAAAAAGCAAAGGACTTATCTATGCCTTTGCGTTGTTAACATTCTCGAATGCTTTCATAACAGCATCAATTATATCTTTCTCGTCAGGGATTGCGATTGAACTCCTGAACTTTTTCCTCTTTTCACCATCCATCTCCGAGAAAAAACCTCGAGAGATTGACAAGAATACGTTTTCACCTTCTTCAGTGATTGCTTTCTTCTTTGCAATCTCCAAAAAATTGTTCTTGCCGAACTGTATTTCTTCAGCTTTTATTGTTTCAAAACTTACATGTTCATCTGACATTTGTTTCACCTTGTATTTTAAGCCTGCTTTAGGCAATTATGTGTTGATTTATAATTTATGTAGAATCTTTATAAACATTATTGGTGGATATGTGGATTTCTTACAGAATTAGATAAAAAAAGAAAAAAAAAGAAAAAGGCAAATTTATGCCACAAAGCTATCAAGGACATCCACTACCTTTTTCAGTGTTTCGCCGTCGTGGGGTATTGATATCACTTTCGTGAACTTCTTGTCTTTTCCGTCTTTGTAGTAACCGCGGGTTATCGATATGAATGGCTTTTCACCCTCATCAGTCACTGCTTTCTTGGAGGCTATCTCGAAGAAGTTGTTGTCTCCGAATTTTACCTCGTCCTCTTTCACTGTTACAAATTCTACCATTTTCATTTCACCTTGTTTAAAGTAGAATATGTTTGGATGAGGTGCCAGTATATAAGTATGGAACCACTGGTGTGGGTGACTTTTAGGAGAATGTGCACAAAGAGATGATAATTCTATTTCATCTCAATTCTAATCTTTCCATAAGTTTGAATGCATCTTTATCAAACTTAGAGAAGGCGAACCATCTCTTGCCTAAATCTTTCAGGGATGCGCCGATATGATACACATCTTTGTCATCAAGAATCATAAACCTATCATGAGACCTCTTAAATTCTTTGATTACTATATTCGGGTATTGTGAATTATACTTCGCAAGATCCAATCTTAATTGTTCTGTAATGTTTTTTGTATAGATTACAACGGCCACATCATCTCTTCTTTTTGAGAACAGTGTCAAGACTGAATCGTCAATATAGTTATCGATTAATATAATTGATTTGTTTGCGCGCCGTATCAAATCTGAGATAAATACATAAGCGTCAAAAATCTGGCCGTCAAAAAAGATTCCTTGTTTTTTTACTAATTCTTTGTTTTCGATTGCTTTGAAAACCTTTTCAAAATTTTTATCTGTCATTATTTGAGATTCTAATTGTTTTCGCTCAACTGTATCTAACCGCCTAAATAGCTCTGCGTTTTTTGATATGAATTTGCGCATAGAAACGAAAGCATCCATTATCTGAATGCTCACTTTAATTGCAATATCACTTTTAAGAACTCCAGAAAGCATTGAGATACCTTGTTCAGTAAACACATAAGGTAGTGTTCGCCTTCCACCCCATATCAAATTTGAGGTCGCATTTTGCGACTTCAAGTTTTGTTCAGATTCTATGGTTCCATTTTGGAACCTTAAAGAGTTATATTCAAAAATAGTCAATTGAAACATAAATCTTTCAGGAAACCTCTCAATATTTCTTTTTACTTGCTCATTCAATCGTTTAGTCTTAACTATATAAAGTTCTGATAAATCTTCGTCTAGCATTACCTGAATACCTCTGATTGTATAGATTTTATCTTTAAGATTATCTTGATTTACTGGTGCGAGAGTATCACTCATTTCAATCCTCTATTTTTATTATAAATTAGGTGGTCGCATTTTGTGACCAGCTCTTCTTTTTCAGATGACAATTTAATCCAATAAAAATATGTTTGGATGAGGTGCCAGTATATATGTATGGAACCACTCGTGTGGGTGACTTTTGGTGGAAGGTGCACAACCAAGGAAAATTCTATTTCATTTTAATTGTTCTAGAAGTTTAAGTGCATCTCTATCGAACTTAGAAAATGCGAACCACTTTTTGCCTAAATCTTTTAGGGATGCACCAATATGATACACTTCATTGTCATCAATTATCAAGAACCTGTCATGAGATCTCTTAAATTCTTTGATTATGATATTCGGGTATTGTGAATTATACTTTGTCAGATCTAATCTTAATTGTTCTGTAATGTTTTTTGTATAGATTACAACAGCCACATCATCTTTTCTTTTTGAAAACAATGTCAAGACTGAATCGTCAACATAGTTATCAATCAATATAATTGATTGTTTTGCGCTCCGAATCAAATCAGAAACAAATACATACGCATCAAAGATCTGGCCGTCAAAAAAGATTCCTTGTTTTTTTACTAATTCTTTGTTTTCGATTGCTTT
>DAOVHT010000034.1 GCA_030671745.1 Candidatus Nanohaloarchaea archaeon | reverse complement strand
GTTCCGTTATCAAAAGAGAATACATAACCTGCAAGATCATTGTCGGTCCAGTAAAGACTGAACAGGACATCTTCACCGGCAGAAGTCGAATCAGTCTGATTCAATGAATATTGCGGATAAGTTGAATCTGTCGTATCAAATGTATAGATCAAAGAGGAATTCATATTCCCTGCCGAATCATTCGCATATACCTGCCACCTGATTGTCGAACCGACAGTAGAATTGACCCATTTTGTGACATTTGACCAATTACCGGTTCCAGTCATACTGACATAACTATCATTCACAAAACTACCAGTTCCATTATCGAATGAAAATACATAACCTGCAAGATCATTGTCAGTCCAGTAAAGACTGAACAGGACATCAGTTCCTGCTCCTGTTGAATCTGTCTGATTCAATGAATATTGCGGAGAAATTGTATCTCTCGTCAGAGTCCTCATCCCCGTACTGTTAACATTTCCTGCAAGGTCCTGAGCATAAACTGTGTATTCATATGTTCCATCAACAAGATCTGTATGATTGGTCTCTAATCGGTATAATCCTCCATTATAGGATGCATTAATCTCTTCAGAAGTTAGTACGCGGTTCCAGATACGTACTTCATCCATCGTACCCTTGAATAACCCGCCCATAGTAAGATTATTTGCATTTGTTGATATTGCCATAGAATAATCTCTTGTTGCTGATTGAATACCGTTGACATACAGCTTCATCTCTTCTGTCCCCCCTAAATCCTTATCATACGTCAAGACTATGTGATTCCATCCTGATGATATTGCTCCTGAAATAGTCTGATTGTTTATGGTTCCAAAAGCCATAGTACTGTTCGCTCCAATACCATAAGCACCCGCTTTTGAAATACCTACCACAATTTCAATTCCGACAGTGCTTGTTGGTTCTATAGAAACAGATTTACGTGTATATGCATTAGGTATATTGAATGCGTTAACTACACAAACTTCACCATATTGTGGTTCTACTGCAGATTCAGTACATTGTATTGCAATCACATTATCTCCTTTTTTTAATGTGGATGTAATTGTCCATGCATTAGTACATACTCCTGGAGCATGACATGCACCACCACATGTACCTATAGCCGTTCCATCTCCTGCATATGACCACTGCCCGTCATCACTTTGTATTGTTATATTTGAAGTACTTACAGAGCTAATGACTAACTTTTTTCTCATATACCAATCCATAGCATCTGCATTTGGCCATGAATCTAAACTTGCATTTGCAAGGTCTGTCCATTCCGAATCATCAAAACTCAATTTTTCCCAATCAGTCGGACCAGTACATGAATCTGAAGTGTAATATTTCCAATCAGTTTCCCAATCGCCTAAAGGATCAAAAACCTGTGTTGCATTGCTTTCTGAAATCGCCTCACCATTCCCATAATACATATAAACAACATCAGTCCCTGCTGTTGCCACTTCAACCCAGAGTATTGATGTACCTGTTACATTCCAGTCCTCAATCCAATAATCCAAAAGAGTTCCGTTAACTTGATAGAATCTTAAATCCTCTCCATTTGCTTGGGCTTTAGAATAATTAAAATTAGATGCATTTAATTCTATTTTAATCTGTAAATTATCTTCAGATGTTACCGGATTCAAAGTTATTGGTTTTATATGTGACCACCCATCCAAAAATATAAGACCATTCCCTGCGACAGTCATCCATCCTTCAACCGTAATCTTTTCATATATATTTAATGATGTATCATTTCCACAACTAATATACTCATCATCTTCATCAAATATTCTTGCACTTCCAAACATACCATTGACTGTATATGTTGAATCATGATCAACTCCGTCATTTGAATAAGTTGAATAATCAATCATATCAGAAACATTATCAAATCGCCACCACCCAACCAACGAATTATTCCAATCTATGAATACTGTTGTATTATATGTATCCGTTACAGTAACATTCACAGATGTATAATTCACTTTAATGTGACTATTGTTCTCTTCTGTAGGGATTGTAAATATCATGTTTGGCTTGGTCTTATCATAACTAAATTCAAATATTGTAGAATCCATATTCCCTGCAGTATCATTACATGTAATATTTATAGAATATTTTCCTTCAGTCAAAACCGAAGTGTTGATAAAACTGAATGAGCTCGTTGTCTCAATGCTTGAATATTCCGACATATTTGTCCAGATTGAATCAATGTTGACATCTATACAAGTACCATTAAATGTTGGAGCTTGATTGAAGTATGTATCATTTTCTGGTGCATCCCCTATACTGATTATTGGATCAATTATATCTATTGTCTCAAAACTATATATCAAAGATGCATTCATATTGCCCACAGTATCATTAGTATATACTTGCCATCTGATTGTCGCCCCAATAGTAGAACTGACCAATTTACTAACATTAGACCAGTTGCCGATCCCAGTCATACCCACATAACTATCATTCACAAATGTTCCCGTTCCATTATCAAATGAAAAAATATACCCTGCAAGATTGCTGTCTGTCCAATATAGGCTGAACAAGACTTCAGTTCCTGCTTCAGTTGAATTAGTCTGATTCAATGAATATTCAGGTAATGTTGAATCCACTGTAATCTCAATATTAGGTTCTGGATCATCATAATCATTATATCCTTCTGTGTCATTGACCCATGAAGTATTGATCGTTAGGGTTCCTTCAGTAGCACCCACGCCTATTTCAACACCATAGATGTTTCCGCCAGCGCCACAGACACCTGTTGAATTATATGTAGATATGTTTACAGAGGTCGCATTAGGATATGTTATTTCAACCCATGTACTGCTTATCGGATAATCACCAATAGTTATTGTATGGTTTATACAAACAATCGTATCAATAATGGTCTGTGTCACATTTACTGCAGTAATATTTGTTTTAGGTTTTATTGTTGTACTAACACTATAAGGCGATTCAACCGAATTAGGTCCCGCAAGATTACCATTACTATTACATGTATATGCACTCCAACTAATATCTCCCGATTCCCCCGTGGTGTCATGTGTGCATGATGTTTGTGTGCCACTTGTTGCAAGAGATACCGATTCACAGATTTTAGAACCGCCGGTACAGGTTCCAATTCCATCATTACATGAATAATCCGTTGTCGCCGAATCGCAAATAGTCATACGGTATGTATATCCTTCTGCACTTGTCGCGGTCCCATAGAATGTGATTGTGTCCCCTTCATCAATCGGATCAGGATCATCATATGGATCTGAATCAAATATGTTCGGTCCTGCTTTTGCATCAATCCACCAAAGATTTGTTGTCAATACCTCATGATTACCTAAAGGTCCTGTCTTAAATGTCAATACAACTGGTGCATTATACCATTCATATGTGTGGGTGGCATTTATAGTATAGTTCATAGGGTATGTTTGTCCATCCAGAAAATAGCTTTCATTCCATCTAGTCCTTGCATACTGCTGTTCAGACACATCCCATAACTCAAATGTTCGTTTCATCAAATCATTTTGATCAAAAAACAAAGAAATGGATATGTCTGAAAGATTATATGCTTCCTTTCCGGAAATCAATAACACATCTAAAGTATCATTTTCATATGTTGTATTGATACGGATATCATAATTAGTAACAATTATCTCTGAATCAAAATAATTATTATCTCCAAGATTTGTAACCGTCGGAGTTACCAATATCTCCCTCCAACCCATTTCAAGATAATATTCAATCATAAATTGTATCTCATTTCCAGAATCATTGAATTTAAAAATCCCAGTCAGATTCGTATACAGTTCATTATCTGTTGTCGCAGACCATTGCCAGTCCCCCGCATCCGTACAGTATTGATTCCATTCTGCACTCTTTAGATTTACACAATATCTTGTATATCCCCAATACTGTTCCTCATGATTTGTTATCTGCATCCCGGACGTTAAGTTGATGTAATAATCATCATGATCATTCCAAAGATAGTATGTATTGTTCATATGCTCATAACCCACATCATCCAACTGATCTGAATGAGCAACAATTATGCTGTACCTTGAATAAAAAATATCAATCAAATCTATTGATTCCTTGCCTATATCCTTACCCTCAACAGAAAACATATCAGATGACATACCATACCCGACCCCTGAAAAGAGTAGGGTAACGACTAATAGAACTAAAAATGCAAATTTATTGAACCTCTTATCCATCAAAAAACATCTCCAGTTCTTTAGTCTTAAGATAATGCACCTTTGCTTTCCCTACGGTCCTTGAAAGTATCCTACCCTCTGCAGAAAGAACAAGAAGATACTTGGAAGCAGTTGCCCTGTTCACATCCACGATTTTAGAGATATCTTCGATTGTGAGACCGAAAGTACGTTCGGTAAGAATTTTCATAATATTTTCTTTGATGTCATCTTTTGTCATGGACCCACACAAAAATAAGCATTGATGATGATTAATGACAATAAACATTGACAATAACCATCAATGCCTAAATTTTAAACAGAATCATATATATACTTTTGCATCAAAAACGGATTCAACCAACTATCTTCTGCCTAGAGAAAGAGACCGTTGGCGCAATCAGATGCCCACTCTGACGCACATCATCACCAAAACAGGATACATCCTTCAATAGTTCAAACACATTGCCTGCAAACATAGCATTCTTGACCGGGTACGCAATCTCGCCATCTATTATCTTGAATCCTTTATTGATAGAAAGACTGAAATCTCCAGTTATGTGGTTTGCCGTGTGCGCGCCCAGCGCCTCATAGATGAAAATCCCATCCTTAATCCCAGAGAGAATCTTATCCAATCCCTTAGTTTCAGAATATTTAAGCACTACATTTGTAGGGGCTATGGATGCCATCGACCCGAACCCGCCCGACGCGTTCCCTGTCGACTTTTTGCCTTCACGCATTGCAGTCACATGATTGTAAATGAAACTTTTAAGGACTCCTGACGACAAGATACTTGTCTCTTGGGACCTTGTCCCATCCCGATCAAATGCTGATGAACACAACCCGCCAGCAATAAGTCCTGAATCAATTATGTCAAGACCGCAAGACCCGATCTGTTGCCCTATCTTTCCTTTAAGAGATGACTGTCCTTTCTGTACCATGTCAGCATTGATGGACGGATAAAGCGTATTTGAGAAAAGCGATTCAAGCACATCCGAATCAATCACGACCGTCTGTTCTGCGCTCTTTATGCTTTTCCGACCGACTCCAGAAACAGCAAGTCTTGCCGCCCGTGCCGCCATATGATCAATATCAAACCCTTTTATTGTCGCAGCACCCATGTTCGCACCACCTGATGAATCTTTGTAGACTGCCTCAACCATGCCCGACATGCCTGTAGTTTTAGATGTATAAGAGATCCCATTTGAATTGACCAAAAAATTATCGCTTGACCCTGCCTCAACCACAGAATGGTTTACTTTAACATCCTTGTTCGCATCTTTCAATTTTTCCCTTAACTGCACAGAAAAGTTTACAAGTTCTTCAGGAGCCATACCCTGAATCCCTGGATCATAAATACCTTTTACATCCTTCATCTTCTGCATTTCAGGAAAACTGTCCTGCTTGAGTTCCGAATATTTAGCATTCACTATAGCTATCTCTACTGCATCATCGAGACGTGAAATGTCTGTAGTGTACGAAAAACCTGCCCTACCGGCAACTATCGCCTTAACACCTATTCCTTTTGTGACTGACATATCCGAAGAAGATACCTTGTCAGTCTTCATCTCAACCGACATAGACCTGTGATTGCTACCAAAAAATTCAAGAGGCACGCCTTTATGTTGTCTCATTATACGTTCGATAACTTCGATCATTTCTGTCCACCCACCAATAGATTATTTACACGGAGATATGGACCGCCGTCACATACGGGTGCCATCTGTCCGTCCTTACCGCAATACCCGAGACTGTCAATATGTAACTTATTGCCCACACCGTCAATGTTTTTGAGCACGTCGAGTATATGTCCTGACATGGCGCAATCCTTCACAAGCTTTGTCTTCTTACCGTTCTCAATCAGGTACCCGTACTCGACACCGAACGTGAATGTGCCGCCCGTTGTGTCCACCTGACCGCCTTTGAACCCGGCCATGTATATGCCGCGCTTGACACCGGCAATCATCTCATCCAATTCCATGTCACCTTTATCGAAATAAGTATTGCTCATCCTGACAATCGGCATGAATTCAGGCGACTGTGCACGACCGTTCCCTGTCGACTCAACACCCATGGCACCTGCACTCTCCCTTGAATGCAGATATGACTTCAAGACTCCCTTTTCAAATATCTGTGTCCTTTGACCTTTCACGCCCTCATCATCATACTTGTACGACCCGTGTTTTCCGGCAATTGTAGCATCATCAACAATGTTAAGGTTTTCAGCACCGAGAGTGTCACCTAATTTACCTGTAAATATGGATGCGCGCAACGCATGGTCAGCCTCAGACGCATGACCCACAGCCTCATGCACAAAGACCCCACCCACCTCAGGATGGAGTATTGCAGACATTGTGCCTGACGGTGGCAGTTCTGCATCAAGGAGTTTTAATGCTTTCTGTGACGCGCTCAACGCAATCTTTGCCGGATCCCTCTGTATCAGTTCATCAATGCCTGAAAATGACGCACACCTATCATAAGACTGTTCGATGCGGTCACCGCGACGTGCATTAGAGAACACATAATACCTGAAATATTGCGGATCTGAAGTTATGTATGCCCCTTCAGTGTTTGCAAATATCTTTTTAGCATGAGAATCAGAATAAGATACCTGTACAGATTTTATCTCAGGCGACACGCCAGTCGCACTCTTGTAGCCTTCCCGAATAAATCGTACACGTTCATCAATCGACACATCCTTTATGTCGGTCTTATACTTAGACTCAATTGTCTTCTCGATCGTCTTCGCATCAGAAAGGATTATCTCTTTATTATTGTTTGATGCCTGGATGGATTTAGCTATGCGGAAAGCAGTATCTGCCACACCAGAAAGTTCAGAGATATCATTTGTTGACGCAAAACCCCATGAACCTTTGTAAAGGACACGGATACCGACCGCAAATGAGTTGCCTGTCGTCATGTCCTCAATCTTGCCGTTCTTTTGCGTGATAGTTGTATTTCTACTGTCCGAGCTCCGGATGTCGGCATATTTGGCACCCTTGGCCATTACGGCATCAAGCGCACTCTTTATCTGCGAATCCATAACTAAACCACACAGCCTACAATCCTAAGAATGCCTTGTACGCAAGATATGCAGAATATATGTCTGCTTTTGATACTATCTCAAACGGTGAATGCATACCTAAAACAGGAACACCCATATCGATTATGTCCATGCCATGATTTGCAAAAAATACTGCAACGGTTGTGCCGCCACCTTCATCAACCTTGCCTAATTCACCCGCTTGCCATGGAACACCTTTATCGATAAACAGACTGCGTATCTTACCTACAAATTCAGCGCTTGCATCATTCCCTGAATATTTACCGCCAGCACCACTATATTTCTCAAGCGCAACCCCATAACCGCAAAGATGCGAATTATATGGATCATTTACGCTCTTAAATGTTGGATTGACTGCCGCAGAAACATCCGCAGATAATGCAATAGAATTGATCAGACTCTTTCGTATATTATGCGCTGACATATCCTCTCCCAACTGTTCCAAAATCATACCGAACAGATATTCAATATGTTTTGAACGTGCACCAGTATTACCCACACTACCTATCTCTTCCTTATCATAGAAAAGAACAACAATGGTGTGTTCAGGAGTCTTGATAGATTCCAATGCAGCCATTGATGTGAACGCAGAAACCCTATCGTCCTGCCCATAACCACCAACAAATGCCCTATCAAACCCTATATCTCGTGGTGCATCCGCAGGTACTGCTTCAAGTTCGGCAGAAACAAAATCTTCCTCAACAATACCATATTTATCAAAAAGATGTTCAAGAACTGAAAGCTTTACTTTCTGTTTTATCTTATCATCCTCAATAGGCATGTTTCCGACAATAAGATTTAATTCTTCACCCTTTATAGTATCCACAGTTGTTCTTTTATTCTGTTCCTTTGCAGACAGATGCGGAAGAAGATCAGAGACGACAAATACAGGGTCTTTTGGATCTTCACCGATATTGATTTCAACCTTTTCACCATCGCTCTTGATAACAACACCGTGTAATGAAAGTGGTGTATTCACCCACTGATACTTCTTTATCCCGCCGTAATAATGAGTCTTCATCATGGCAAGACCTGAATCCTCATAAAGCGGTTTTGGTTTAAGGTCAAGCCGTGGCGAATCAATGTGCGACACTATTATTCTTGCACCCTCAGATAACGGTTTTTTCCCAGTAATGACAAGCGCAGCATTCTTGTCCTTGAATATATCATAGACTTTTGATCCAGGTATCAATTTATTTATTTTTTGTAGCTCAGAAAACCCTTTCTTTTTTGCAAAAGCCTCAATCTCTTTTACGGCCTCACGCTCAGTCTTAACCTTGCCAAGAAATGACTTGTATTCATCACACAATGCAAATGTCTCTTTTTTCTGTTTATCTGTAAACTGTTCCCATGCACTCTTTTTCTTCAAAGCCAGTTTCTCTTCGAGTTTCTGATACTTTGTCTTCTTCTCTTTTGCATCATTTTCAGCCATAAACATCACTACAGATAGTAGTTGACATAAATAATTTATATTGTTATGTAAAATGAACCAAAAAAATGAATCCCTAAATAAAAATCAAAAAGAAATAAGATAAAAAAATAAAAAAGATAAGAGAAATCCCTTATCAAAGATTTTCCTGTGTAAACACGTTCACTTTGCCAACCTTGTCTTTGACCTTGATAGCGACAATGTTTTCAGCACCGGCATCCTCGACCATCTTGCACAGTTTCTTATCGACTTCACTGTCAACGATGACTGTCAGCGGTTCTGCAACCTGTTTAAGTGCAGTCGCAAGATTCTTGACAGGTACTCTTCCCGCAAAGTTATTGTTCTTGTCATATATGCTTGCCGCATGCGTACCGATAAGCTCGTTCAGCTGCTCGCCATAGACTTTCTTCTGGCTTGCTGAAAGCTCGTTCTTTTTGGTTGATGCTGCCGCAGTCACAACTCTGGCCGGTCTGTCATTAGAAGACCTTTCAGCTCGTTTTCCAGAAACGAGAGGTTTCTTGTCCCTCGTGTCTTTACCTTTCTTTGAAGACGAGATTATCCTCACGGTTGTGACATTAGATGCTGATGATTTTTTAGCAGGTCTTTCAAATTTCTTGCCTTTGCCCTTTATAGGCGCAAGGTCAACTGCCTGTTCAGCAGGTACCTTCTCTCTTAAGGACTTGAATATCTCTTTCTTGGTGAGCTCTTCAACTTCCTTGCCGAACGGTGCACGTGCCATAAAATCAATCTCGCCGACCTGCATAAGTTACTTGAATATCAGGTAACCGCCACGGTCACCATCAAGGAATGCAGTTGTCTCCTTAGATTTTGTAAGCTGTGCAACTGCAGGTGGCACACCTGTCCCCCCTATGGCTATTGCGTTCTTGATTCCATGCTTAAGAAGAACCAAAACATCGGCTCTGCCCTCACACACAATTATTGCATCCCCACTTTCAACATCAGGTCCTGCCGGACATCCTTTATAGTTTGTTATGTCAGCAGACCTTACAGATTCCATAAGTTCTTCAGCAAGTGTAGATATCTCAGGAACATCTTTCATAAGTTCCCTTAGAAGTATCTTTGACCTGTCAATTATCTGTTTTCGTTTTACAGCCCTTATGTCTTCAATAGATTTACAGTAAAGTTTTGCGTCACATGGACCCACTCTTTCGATAGTCTCAATAGTTGCAGCTATAAGTGCAGTTTCAGTACTGTCAAGACTAGAAGGAATCGTTATCTTTCCTTTTGATTTACCTTTTACAGTTGTTACATCTACATCTATTCGTCCAATCCTTCCTGTTCTCTGAAGTTCACGAAGATCAAGTTCATGACCTAAAAGTCCTTCACTCTGACCGAATAATGCACCTATAACGTCTGGTTTTTCAACCGTTCCATCTGCATTAAATTCTGCAGTAATCAAATATTTAACTGATGTCTGTGCTAATTTTCCCATTTGTAATTACCTCTTTTTTACAAGAAAGCACACGAAGAAATAATTTTTAAAAATCTAAAAATTCAATATTCTTATGATATCTATAGTTCTGTTCCTTTGGGTGTAATGATATGTAAAATGTTGAATCTGTAAACATTAAATACCAAGCATCTGCCTGGCAACTTCTTCAGTTATGCCTTCTATTTTAATTGTTTTTTTCTTGCTCTTTGCACCCTTTGTTATCTTTACATTCTTGCGCAAGAGTCTTTCAAGGTTCTTTATTATCTCGATATTGACCTTGTTGTCTTTCGGTTTTTCTGTCACAAATACCGTTATGTTTTCATCTTTAGATTCTATCTTGAATCTGGAACTATTAAGTTTTATTGTCACGTTGATATATGCGCACTGTTTATCCATACTAATTATTTGTCACGTAATTATTTAATTCTTTTTTTTGCGCATGTGTTAATATGTAGCCCGTCAGTAACGCAAAATATCACCGTTCAATTTTGTTGACGATGACGGGCTTTAATGTACTTTGTATAGTGTTAGG
>DAOVHT010000032.1 GCA_030671745.1 Candidatus Nanohaloarchaea archaeon | reverse complement strand
CTTAGACAATGTTGCTGAGAAAAGCAAAGTCTGCCTATTTCGTGGACATTTATTTGTTATCTTCTTTACATCATCAATAAAACCCATATCAAGCATCCTATCTGCTTCATCAAAAACAAGTGTGCTCACTTTGCTTAGATTTATTGTATTTCGCTGGATATGATCTAACATCCTTCCAGGTGTAGCCACAACAACATCAGCTTGCTTAAGTCCCTGTATCTGAGCATTTATAGACACACCACCATAAACAGGCAATATTCTCAATTTCTTAAACTGTGAGAATGTCTTAAACGAGTCAGAAACCTGTTCTGCAAGTTCTCTTGTAGGTGTAAGTATTACTGCCTGTACCCCTGCACCTTTTTTTGCATCATGTATAATACCTGCCGCAAAAGCTAGTGTTTTACCAGATCCAGTAGCTGATACAGCCATTACATCTTTACCTTCAAGTATCATAGGTATTGATTTTGCTTGTATTTCACTTGGTTTTTCAAATTTTTCAGCAACTATAACTTTAAGTATAGCCTCGTCGAGTCCTAATTTTTCAAATTCATTCATTGTTATCACATTCGTATTTAAATTTAATTTCTTGTCAGAAAATAATTCTAAATCAAACCATAAGTATATTCTAGACGAACATCAAATGCTTCTTTATTTTCTGGATATATATACACAAAATATTATAGACACACACTACGCACCTATATTATATCACAAAGAACAAAAAGCAAGAAATAGACTATAATGTTCTTCTAACCTTATACATAACGAAGATAATATATGAAGATAGCTTTATAAATATAGCACCCTTGCATCAATCAAAATAAATCTTAAAGATAAGACCTGAAAACCCAATAAAACAATCCAAACCTATTTATCCTTGGAACTACAAATAAATACATCAAAACAAAAAATACTATTTAATAAAAAGGAGATGAACAACATGGTTACAAAAAAGAAAACTACAAAAGCAAAAACTGCAAAAAAGACTGATAAGAAGACCGACGTCTATAATATTGCAAGGAAAGTTGGCCTTTTCGGCATAGGTGTTGCAGCGATAACAAAAGATAAGGCAGATGCACTGGTCAAAGATCTGATAAAGAAAGGCGACCTGAACAAAGACGAAGGGAAAAAGCTTGTTGCAGAGATTGTTGAGAAATCAAAGAAAAGCACGAAAGATCTTGAGACTACAGTCAACAGACAAGTCAAAGACCTCCTAAACAAGACAGATGTGGCAACAAAAAAAGAGATCAAGGTTCTTGAAGCTAAAATCAAGAAACTTGAAGCTGACATGAAAAAACAACCAAAAAAGAAATAAGAAAATTAAATTTTTCTTTTTTTCTCTTCCTTTTTCTTAAATAAAAAAAATAAATTCACTTATTATAAAGGTAAGCGATGCTCATTATCACAAGACCCACAAACACGAAAGACGTACCGTTCGCAAACTGTGGAAATACATGCTCAAGATACATTACCACACCACGTATAAAGAAGACCGCACCCAACACCAGAAGAATCACAAATACAAATGATTTCATAACCTTATGCTTGATATTTTTGACTGTATTCTTGCTGATCATGCCAAGTTCAGCAAAAGCTAAAAGTACCTCACCACTCCTTTTTATCATATCTTCAAAGAATGAAAGTATAAGGATCAATACGGATTGCTTTCCAGCTTTTTCTGACTTTTTTCCGCCACGCTTACCTGATGCCTCTTTTTTGATAGTCTCAATCTTATCCAGAGCCTCAGATTTAGTATCATTTATCTTTTTCTTTACATCACTTGACGATTTCTTTACCATTTAATACCACACAACATTTATACTCCCAATTCGAATTTAAAATATATATACTTATCTATAATGGCCATATCAAAAAAATAAAAAATCAAAAAGAATCTGGACTGCAGGAACAGACACACCCACTAGTCCCAAAAACAGTATCACCAGACGTCCCACACAATCCTGATGCATCTTCAGAATATCTGCAGCACTTAAAACATCCAATCTGACACAATGTTACAGATGACCCGGAATCGATCTTTGATCCTGATTCGGAACTGAATGTAGTTGCATCCTTACCCACAATAGTTATAGATATGGATACAAGCACAAGAAGGACCACAAGAGATACAACCACATTTATAGACATCATAAATCCTTTTTTTTGCATATTGACACCACAATTTATTCACAAGGTATCTCAACACCACTTGATGCCAGATCTGCAGTCTGCATCCTAAATGCTTTCAGTTTATTGAGTGATTCTATACGTCCTTCAAAAACATTACCCATATTAAAACCGAAATCAAAACTGGAAATGTACTTTCTCAAAGCGTCAGACTTTGTCTTGCCCTCAATGATCCTACATAGATTTCCCAATACCAAAACATACTGGTTCTGTCCCATTGCATCAAGTGCAATGTCATTCATCTGTTCAATACTCTTCTTCATATTATTTTTCATTTATATCACCTGTAAACATAGCTAAAGCTATATCTGATGTGAATTAAGGAACCCCTCACAGAGATCACAATAGCTAAAGCTAAAACTATTGATCAAAATATGAAGATACTCCCACTAAAACCGATACCCCGTAGTTCAATACAACTCAATTGTTTTTACATCGACCTCATTTCACAAAGCCAGAATTGACACATTCAGCTTTATAAACATTTCGGTTCAAACTCCCAAAAAATATTCACTTAACACAAATAAAAAAATACTAAAAAAACAGACCAATATATATAATTTATAAATATGTTCACCAAAACATATACAAAAGGTTTTGAAAATGCATAAAGAAAGGAAAAAATTTCAGGAACAATTGATATCTTTCATCCAGCAGAAAGGATTTGTATGGGGACCGGAACCAGAACTGTATGGTGGTCTGGCAGGATTTTATACTTATGCACCATTAGGCAAAAGATTAAAGAACAATGTAGAGAACAAGATACGGACCATATTTCAAAAAAATGATATGTGGGAAGTTGAATGCCCGACAGTCATGCAAAAAGAGGTATGGCAGGCCTCAGGTCACCTAGGAAACTTCACAGACCCGTTAATAAAATGTTCAAAATGTAAATCAAATTTCAGAGCCGACAAGATCATAGAAGAGAAACACGACGTTGTAGCCGATGCATTCTCAGATAAACAACTTATTGATTTCATCGAAGAAAACAAGATAAAATGCCCCACCTGCGGTTCAGAATTCAATAAAGAGATAACAGAACATAACCTGATGATGAAGACCACAATAGGCACAGACATAGAAGCATACAACCGTCCTGAAACCGCAACTACCACATACCTCCCATTCACAAGATATGTTGATTATTTCAGGAAAAAACTACCATTTGGCGTATTCCAGATCGGTAAAGCATACCGAAACGAGATATCACCAAGACAGCACGTCATGCGGATGCGAGAATTTACACAGGCAGAAGGTCAGATGTTTGTATTCCCCGAACAGAAAGACAACTGGAAAAGATATGAAAATATAAGTGACTGCAGATTACCGCTATGGCCATATCAGATGCAAGAAAACGACGAGAAACCAAAAGACATGAAAGTCAAAGACGCAATAAAAAACAGATATTTCAAGAACAAGGCCTATGCATGGGCAGTGAATCTTTCATATGTATTATTTACTGAAATCGGCATACCAAAAGAGAACATACGGTTACGGCAACACACGCTTGACGAGCGCGCATTCTACGCAGACGATGCCTGGGACCTTGAGATAAAGACGAACAGTTTCGGCTGGGTTGAATGTTGCGGTATCCATGACCGAGCAGACTATGACCTCACACAGCACGCAAAAGCGTCAGGCAAGAAACTTGAAGCAATGGATGAGAACAACATAAAGATAGTACCGCACATCATAGAGATTGCATTCGGTACAGACCGACCTGTCTTTGCGCTCCTTGACATAAACTACAAGAAAAATGATGAACGTACAATCCTTACCGTACCAAAAGACATAGCCCCGATAAATGTTGCAGTTTTCCCGCTTGTAAAAAAAGAAGGTCTCGCTGAAATCGCAGAAGGACTGACAGATGACCTGATCGAGAATCACGGACTGACAGCCATATATGATGCAGGTGGCTCAATCGGCCGAAGATATGCTAGGATGGACGAGAAAGGCACACCAGTCTGCATAACAGTTGACTTTGAGACAAAAGAGAACAATACAGTCACTATAAGGGACAGGGACACACAGGAACAGAAAAGGATAAAGGTTGAGGATATCCCAAAAACTATAGATGATATCATCTTCAGAGGAAAAGATATAACTGATGTAAAGAAATAACAAAATCAAAAATTAGCCATATCAGTGTCTATGTGCATACCATCATCATCCAGAATCAGAGGAAACAACCCATTCTTATGATTTGTCCTACGCATCTTGCGGACCTCAATATTTCTGAACACGCCTTCGCCGACACCCATATAATGAAGGACAATGACACCATCTGCTACGAATTCTTCAACACCGTACCGACTGTATTTATTAGGTTCGCCCGCACTGATCTCAGACAGGAGAACTGCAGTACAACCAGTCTCTTTAAGAGCCGAAATAAGATGATACAATTCTTTACGTACATTATATTCTTCCTTGATATACATACCGAAAAGTGTTACTGAATCAATTACAAGCCTAGTAATCTTATTGACAACTATAAGATCTTTCAATCGCGTAATTATCTCTTTAAGTTCAAATGGATCATAATACATGATACGGAATGATCCGTCAGATTCATGCTTGCCGAAATCCCAACCATGCAGAAGAGCATCCTTTTTTATATCTTCAGGAGACTCCTCAAGAGTTATATAGAGACTATTCTCACCTTTTTTAAGTCCATCCATAAGATACTGACATGAAAATGTAGTCTTACCGCAACCGGGACCCCCACAAAGAAGCACCACACTCCCTTCCGGAACACCCCCATCCATGAGTTTATCTACTCCAGGTACCCCCATACTCACACGATTGATCTTGACTACCATTTACGACACCATAAATATTATCGATTAATTAATATACCTAATTATTTATCAAGACGGGATATATATAGATAATATACACAGACTAAAAAAATCTACAAAAGTATATAAGATACAATACATAATTAAACAAATATGAAAAAGGATAATTCCAACAACAATAATATCTACATATTCATAATCTCAGCCATCATACTTTTCATCTCATTTTTCGTAATAAAAATACTTGCATATTTCATCCCAGCGTTATGCATAGGTCTTTTCATAATATATGTCACAAGACCTATATATGCCACACTTGAAAGATTGATAAAAAACAAGACAATCCCCATTGCAATAACAATAATTATCGTCATAGCTTCAATCGTAGTTTTCAGCACATATTTCATCTCAGTCGCAACAACAGAGACAACGGCAATACTAAACAACCCCACAGCAGCGAACATAATATCCACACAGTATGACATAAATACCACAGACATACAATCAGAGATATTGAAAGCAATCAATTATGATACCATAATGCTCCTCCTAGAAAAACCAGACCTGGACAGTATCCAAGAATTAAAGACCTATTCCTCACAGATAAGCTACACAATAAACACACTAGTAGGATTCCTGTTCAGTCTAGGATACATAATATTACAGCTGACAATTGCATTCATGATAGCTTTTTATGGCGTACGTGACCGAAAATCAATAACGAAACTGATAACGAACACAGTACCGAAAGAACACACACAATTCATGAAAAAGTTCATAAAAGAGATGGACATCTCTATGAACAACATATTTATGGGCATCTTTGTGACAGCGGTGCTCACAGGCGCGCTCGCATACGTAATATTCATCTACTACTCAATACCATACCCGATACTCCTTGCAACCGCAACCGCAATCCTGACATTGATACCGATCATAGGTGCATGGTTGATATATACACCGATAAGCATGATAATGTTCTTCAGCGGTAATGCTGAGACCGCAATAACATTCTTCATACTGAATCTCATTGTAGTGAGCAGCATACCCGACTGGATAACAAAACCATTGATAGTCGCAAAAGAGAAAAAGATGAACATCCTGATTGTACTTATCAGTTTCATAGGTGGTGCAGTAGTCTTCGGACCAGTCGGATTCATACTAGGCCCGATACTCATGGCAATACCCGCATCAATAATATATATCCTCATCCATGAAGAAGAAAAGAATAAAACTATATTAACGAGCAAGAAACAATAGATTATATGGTTCTTGAATCAATTCTCACAAGCAGGCAGATTGAAAAAAATCCGATAGAGATGCTCATATACAGCATAATTGTCACATCAGTTGCCATATGGACCGCCTACATCATATTTCCGACATCAGCATCGGTCGTATTCTTATTCCTCACAACAATTGCATTGATACCTGTAATCTACGGTGCAATAAAAGATGATGAGACCAAAGAGGAAAATGCAGACAGAAACATATCGCTCGGTTTTTTTGAAAGGCACGGCACCATATTAGAGATATACGCATACTTTTTCTTAGGAGTCATAATAGCCACATCATTCTGGTATCTGTTTGCAGACGCCACACAATCCCAGATTATGTTCGCACTTGAGATTGAGACAACAAAAGCATTGGGCGCATTCAATTCAACCTACAGTTTCTCAAGCATACTTGCAAACAACCTAAAAGTCATGATACTTTCATTTTTTGTATCATTTGTGTTCGGTACGGGCGCGATATTCATATTGAGCTGGAATGCCGCAGTTGTAGGAATATTCATAGGCAACATAGGAAAAGACCTTATCCTTGCAAACAATCCGAAAATAATAGCGCTCATATTGGCCCTTTTCCACGGACTGTCAAGCATAGCATTGCACGGTATCCCAGAGATTGCCGCATACTGTATCGCAGGCATTGCAGGATCGATATTATCGATAGGGATAATGAAAGGCCACAAGACAGACATAATCATAAAAGATTCATTGAAATTATTCATGGTTGCGACATTGATCGTTTTAGGTGCCGCATTTCTTGAAGTATTCATAACACCAGTATTATAAAAAACAGGAAGACCCTTTGACTATATAAACTTTTCGGTTTAAATATACAATCATGATACTCTCAGTTATGACCATCGCACTGTTTGTGATCTTAGCAGTCCTCTGGACCACAGACACTGTTGAGACCTGTGAACTTGTGAACAGAGAAGGCATAGACGTTGAAGAGAACCCGGTCGCGAAATTCTTCCTTAAATTAAGCAACAGAGATTTCATCTTATTTAAGGTATTTGATCTCGCGATGTTAGGCACCATATTATACTACATCTCCCACACGAACATGCTTGCAGCAAACACATTACTGTTCATATTCACATTGGTATATGCATTCACAGTAGTCCACAATTATATAATCATTGAAAAATATGCAGAGGAAGACAGATGATACAACCGATCTCAGTAAGAACGACAGGACTTCAAGAAGATGCAGGGAAAAAATACAAGAGCAGACACCTACGAACCACAAAGATACTGATCAAGAAAATAACGCCTGCACTCATATTAGTGATAATCATAACATTATTCATCAAATTTTCAATAGTGCTTACCCCCCAACAAGAATATATGCTTATGAGACTAGACCACCTGATAATTATTCTTTTTGCAAGCGACATACTGATAGATTACATACTCAGCTACTCAAAAATGGAATTCCTTAAAAAAAGATGGTTCAGCATCCTATTATTCCTACCACTTTTAGGTAGCCTTGGAAGAGTAGGCACAGGCGCAGTAAGAGCCGCACAGTATAGCGAGATCTTGGCCACAACCGAAAAGACCGAAGGACTGTTTAAGATGTTTGAAGCAAACGGGCTGAACCCTGCATTCAAGACAGGCCACATTACAAATCTAAGCACACGCCTTGCAAGGTCATCCATCATTCTTGAGAAATTAAGAGAGATCTAAAAACCAATACCCATTTCTAAAAGATAAAGAGATATATTCCCAGGTTCATTTGGTGTTCACATCTTCATACTCGACTTAGTCGCAATCAGATGACGATCTTCGAATCATTACCTTTTGGGATATCAATAAAAAAATAAAAAAGTGAGCCCGAAGGGATTTTCAGACAAAGTCTGGAAATAAGAAAATCTCCAGATTTTTGAAATTTGAACCCTCGACCCTTGGATTAGAAGTCCAATGCTCTATCCAAACTGAGCTACGAGCCCACAAACAACATAATCAGTTAAGAGAATATCTTTTTAAATCTTAACTTTTTAACCAGCTCTTAAAGAGCAGTGCATCATGCTCCATAAGCGGTGATTCACACACAACCGAACATTTATACCCATTATTCCTTATCGATTTGGCCATCAGCCTAAAATCAGGATCAAATGACTCAAGAGGAAGATGACTTATCTCATTGCCGTTAGCATGTTTCATACAGGACATATGTACATGAAACTCATCAAGCCCAACCTCATCTTTAAATCGTTCAAAGATAGAAGTAAAATCACATACAGTCTTGATACTTCCGAACTCCCGCACATGCACATGCCCAAAATCAATAACAGGAACAGTATTAGGACAATCATTGCAGAGCCTTATGATCTCATCCACACTACCGAAAGATTTCTGTTTACCCATAGTCTCAATACCTATCTTGACTTTTGACGGACATTTAACCCCAATTGCATCAATATTACTTTTTATGATATCATAAGCTTCTTCATGAGACCTTCCAGAATAATACCCCGCATGGACAACAATAAGTTTAGCACCCAAGACTTCAGCAATCCTCAAAGTATCTACAATGCGCTTGATGCTTGCTTCCTGCACCTCAATTTTCTGCGATGCAAGATTGATGTAATAGGACGCATGACAGGTAAGACCGATACCTAATTCTTTTGCGATATTACCCACAGTACGAGCACTGTCCGGATTAAGATATATGTTTCTAGAGAACTGTATCTCCATAAAGTCAAGCCCAAGCTCCTTAAGGACACGAAGACCAGCACCTGTATCCGAACCCTTGGCAGATAAAGGTATACCTGAGACACCAACATTTACATCCATAATAAGATTATAGTAAAAAAGAAATAAATAAACAACCTAACAACCTATGCAGCCATATACTTAAGCGCAAGCTCAAGAACAATGATTAAGGATATAAAGATTAAAACATGCTCTGGCTTAATCTGTATAGCTTCCTTATAATCATCAAAATATCTTACAAGTCCTGCATTTCCTGACGACAATCCTGGTTTTTCTTTCTTTGAAATATATATCACCCAATATTATAGATTATAAAGATTATGAAGAGGCGAGTAAGCCGCCTTATGTTTTGATGGCATCAGACTAAGCGGTTAAACCTTGCTCCCGAAAGGATGCCCGTTTCACTGTCATTTCCGGAACTTCAACTGACGTATCATAATATTGACGGAAAAACATTCGTTTCTGCTGCATTGCCTACGCTTTCACGCACCGACTCACACCGGTTCCATTTAACGGAGGGCGGACTTTCCTCCACGGCAAAATCAATGATAATGCCACAGTAAGCCATCCTGCCTCTTCCAATCCGAAACCTGATACAAAAGCGCACAGATCTGTGACATTGAAGCCACCTGAAGGGATTGACCTACCTAAGTAAGTAAATGTATGTTGACTTATAACTTTTATAAAGATTTTGATGATATACCCAAAAAACACGATTCATGACAATTTTGAGATGAGTCCCATAAAATAGTCATAATTTGAGACCGTGGTCAGATCCTCTCTTGAAAAACGAAGGCATATGGACAGCCAATCAAGTCCTTTTTCAGTTATATCCTCTACCTCAAATATGTTGGTCTGTATCAGATCATACCATCTATCTGAATCATGAGACAGCGCAATATCCCTCCCAGGGATAGACACACCATAGATAGTATCATAGACCATCTCAAACATACCACCCTCAAAGACATACCTATCTTTCTCGATCACAAGCGCAACAGACCCCAGACCGCAGATTGCATCCTTGACCATGGGCGTCACAGGGACCTCAAACTCTTCACGTTTTTTGTACACACCAGAAGATATATCAGGTCCTTTGACAGTCAGATAGGGCACACCGTCAATCTCTCGTATGCGCACCAGACTATCATCTACACCATCCGAAGCGCACAGGTTAGGCACCATATACGTATCCACAACCCTTAACGACTCCATACCCGTGCAATCACACCGATAAAAGACATCCGTCAAAGAAAACTTAGGATTGACCAATTTAATCTCTTTCTCAACAACCATATGCAAACACCTCAAATACCATTATGCTTTATGATCCCCATTATCAGTTCTGCCCTATCCTTAGCAGAACCCATAGGACACACATCCAATACTTCATATCCTAAATCACGATACACCTCACCCAATATCGATGAGAGTCTTTTGGCCACCGAAGCATCCTCTTTTCGAAAAGACGAATTCTCATAGACAGGTACCTGCCCCAGAAGAAAGACACCATCATAATCTTGATTTTTACTTTGATCAACAAGATAATCCGAAGGCCTCACACCATCAAAAAGCTGATATGCAATATTGTCAGGGATTGCGCGATCAAAGAAATAAGTTCCACCATCAAGAATAGAATTTTCAGTATGAATCTGCCGGCTTATGAGCTCTTCCTGAAACTCCAACCGCCGCAACGGATTCCATGGCACCATGTCACCGCCAGACTTCAATTGCTCCTTTATTATCACCTCAGCAGTCTCAGGTACTATCCCATACTCCTGAGAGGCCAGATAATCCACAAGACTTGTCTTCCCAGAACATGGTCCACCAGTTATCACATATTTCCCCATAACATCACATATCCCAATTGTAAGGTCAGAATCAAAATAACAAAAATCCTTCCGACCTAAAACTAATGAGACACACAAAGCGAATATATATAAGTTATAAATAATATATATACAATAACCAAATATATATTTAGCCAACCAGAGGCAATCAACATGAAACGAAAGATAATAAAATTGGGCGACTCATACGCGATATCATTACCTAAAGGCTGGATAGAACACTATGGTCTGAAAAGATCAGATGAGCTAGACCTTGAAGAGATCAATTCAGGCACACTCACAATCAACTGCCTAAAGAAAGAGGCAGAGAACCGAACAGAGACAATACACACAGACAAAGACGAACCCATGGAGCACATCTATGCAAAGATATACAGGTCATACATAAACGGCTTCAAGACAATAATCTTAACAGGCTCCCTTGACAGGAACCAGTACGAAGTCATAAGGAAAGTGCAGAAGAAACTGATCGGTCTTGAAGTGATTGAACAATCGGAAAAACGTATAGTCTTCAAGGATTTCATACACATAGAAGACATAGACCTGGATAAATTCACAAGTAGCATATTCAACCACCTGAT
>DAOVHT010000151.1 GCA_030671745.1 Candidatus Nanohaloarchaea archaeon | reverse complement strand
TTTAGTGACCACCTTAGTGGGTGTATTTACAGAGAATGACATAAAATAGATGATTAAGTATAAAAGCGCAGAGGATCAAAGATACGATCAGATTAAAGGTGATACTATGACAAAGACATTCATAGGGATAGAGATAGGTTCTTCAGCATATACAGAATTTAAGATGAAAAGTGGAGAATTCGCGCACACAGAAGACGGAATCTTTTTGGGGTCGGTTGAGGCTGAAGGGAAAAGGGATGCATTGGATAAGTTGAAAAGATTTGAATGCAACAAAGACAGGGTGTTTGATAGGGTGGTTTTGTTTGAGGTTAAAGTTACCACATAGGGTGGTAACCAACCATTATGTACTCAGTAAGGGCAATATAATATATGCGCATAAAAGACATATCTCTTGAAAACAGACCAGACCTACAAATAAATACAAAAAGATTTGAAGGATTTTGGTTATAATGAATAAAGAAGAATTGATTAAAAGACTCCAAGATATTGAATGGGATGATTTTGAAGTAAAAGAAGCAAAATCTGAGATTCCAAAAAATAGTTGGTCAACAGTTTCAGCATTTTCAAATACTGCAGGTGGTTGGTTAATCTTTGGTATTAAACAAGAAGGATCAAAGTTCTTAATACAAGGTATTGATGATCCTGAACGTATTGAACAAAATTTCACTACAACATTAAGGGGTGAAAAGTTTAACCAAAAAATAGTTCCTATATGTAAAAAATATGTAATTGATAAAAAAACAGTTTTAGCATTCTATATTCATCTGGCTGAACAAAAACCAGTTTATTTTAATACACCAAAAAATACTTTTATCAGAACGGCGTCAGGTGATCAAAGATTAACACAGCCAGAAGTTGATGCTTTATATAGACAGTCATCTTATGGGACAAAGGATAAAGAGATAACATCTTTAGGTATTACTGATTTAGATAAAGAAACAATTAAACAATACAGACAATATTTAGAGAACATCAAACCAGAACATCAATATAATAAGTTGTCTAATGTTGATTTTCTGCATAAGATTAGAGTATTAGATAATGACAAAGTAACTATTGCAGGACTCTTAGTCTTTGGAACTGAAGACACAATTGCAACAGTCTTTAGTGATTTTAAGATTGATTATTTAGAAATATTTGGAACCTCTTATGCAGATGCACCAAGAAGATATGAATTCAGGTTATCTGATTACACAAATATCTTCCAGTATTTTTTTACAATCTATGAACGGCTAATTAAAAAGATTGATGTCCCATTTAAATTAAAAGGAGCTTTCAGAGATGAGAACCAACCCCAAGTTAAAGCAATTCGTGAAGCTTTAGTCAATTTACTTGTGCATTCTGACTATTTCTCACCGATGAAACCAAGAATAAGAGTATTTACGAACCGAATAGAATTCTTAAATCCAGGAGCTTTACCAAAACCTTATGAAGAACTACAAAATGGCGATATTTCTTTACCTCGAAACCCTCTGATCACAAAAATGTTTAGGATTATAGACCTTTCTGAAAATGCAGGATATGGTTTTGATAAAATGATTAAAGGGTGGACATCTCATTATTCTGCAAAACCTGTAGTTTCTGGTTCAGTTGATAATTATAGGATTGAGTTCTTCTTTGAGAAAAACCTAGAAACTACCCAGAAAACTACCCAGAAAACTACCCAGAAAACTACCCAGAAAATAATTATCGCAATGAATGAAAATCCAAAAGTTACAAGAAAAGAGCTTGCGCAAATAACTGGGATAACCGAAGACGGTGTAAAATTCCATTTAACTCGTCTAAAGGAGAATGGTGCGATAAAGCGCATAGGTCCAGACAAAGGCGGATATTGGAAGGTCTTGAAATGAATGGAGTTGACATATCATGCGCATAAAAGACATATCACTTGAAAACAGACCAAGAGAGAGATTTTTAAAAAATGGTGCAATCTCTTTAAGTGATGCAGAATTATTAGCAATTATATTACTTAAAGGTACAAGAGATGAAAATGTAGTTGATATGAGTAATCGTCTTATATCAACTTATGGTATTTCTAATCTATCTATATTAACATTTTCACAACTTCAAAAAATAAAAGGCATAGGACCTGTAAAAGCTATGCAAGTTAAAGCGCTCTTTGAATTTAACAAAAGACACAACTTATCTAAACAAAACGGAGTCTCAATAAAATCCGCAAAAGACGTTTTCAATTATGCAACTGAAAAACTAAAAGACTCAGACCGTGAAATCTTCATAGTCTTGCATCTTGATACCAAAAACAAAATCCAAAAAGCTGAGACAATATCTATTGGCACCTTAAACGGCACATTAATCCATCCTCGCGAAATCTTTAAATCTGCCATAAAAGAGAGTGCAAATTCTATCATCTTGGTCCACAATCATCCATCAGGAGACCCTGCGCCATCTGACGAGGATATATCAATAACAAAAAGATTGATTAAAGCCGGAGAATTACTTAACATCAAAGTATTAGATCATGTGATTGTCGGTGATGGAAGGTATTGGAGTTATAATGAGGAGTGAAAATTATGTATATATTAAAGTAATATACATTCAAATTAATTTAAAAAATATCTATAAATTAAAATAATTATGATTTTTAGAGAAATTCAATAAGAAATCTCTTACAACCCCCCCAAAAGTATTATTTATAAACATAAGATAACATATACAGTTAGAGACATTCTCGTGGCGTTGAATCCATTATAAAAAATAGGTGTAAAAATATGTTTGAACAAATTTTTAAAAATATAGATGATATTCTTTGGAAAGATG
>DAOVHT010000135.1 GCA_030671745.1 Candidatus Nanohaloarchaea archaeon | reverse complement strand
TTTTTTAAATTATCCAAAAATCACATAGTCAAACCCTAATCATTCATAAATCTTTTATATATGTCTTCCGACGAAGTATTATCATGGAATACAAAGGTCTGACATTGGACAAGTTCCAGATTGACGCGATCGATTCAATCGACAATAATCATTCAGTGGTGGTTTCAGCACCCACAGGATCAGGCAAGACCTTAATCGCAGATTACATAATCGACAAGTACATCGACAAGGGCATAACTGTGATCTACACAGCACCCATAAAAGCCCTGTCCAACCAGAAATACAAGGAATTCTCAAAAGAGTACGGCAAAGAACGTGTAGGTCTCATAACAGGCGATATAACGATAAACCCAAGCGCACCCATTGTCATCATGACAACTGAGATCTATCGTAACATGGCAATCGTTAAAGACGCAGCACTCAAGAACCTGGCTTACGTAATCTTTGACGAGATACATTTCATAAATGATATAGAGCGCGGTTACGTCTGGGAAGAGTCCATCATGTTCTCGGCCGAGAATGTCCGTATGCTCTGCCTTTCAGCCACTATCCCTAATGCGCGCGAGTTCGCCGACTGGATCGAGGCCATAAAAGGTCACACGGTCGACACCGTGATAAATGACGTCAGGCCCGTACCGCTGCATCGCACATTCTTTGACAGTGAACTGGGTATCGCCACACTTGATGACATAAAGGCAAACCGACGCAAGCACAAGATATTTCACAAGGGTTTCAGAGTACCGCAGAAACGGTCAATGTACCAGATAAAGACCCACATTGAACTGGTATCCCAGATTAAAGACAAGTTACCATGCTTCTTTTTCACATTCTCACGGCAGAGATGCCAGAAGAATGCACTGGAACTTTCAAAGTCCGACCTGTTCAAGACCAACAGTGAGATAACATCCTACGTCCGGAAAAAGCTGAGTGGTGCGCCACCAGAGATCAACAACCTGAGATCCACACAGGACCTGAGATCTGTACTTCCCTATGGCATCGCATTCCATCATGCCGGACTATTGCCTATCATAAAAGAGCTTGTCGAGGAACTTTTTTCGATGGGCCTTATCAAAGTGCTCTACACCACAGAGACGTTCGCGGTAGGCATCAACATGCCAGCCAAAAGCGTCTGCTTCGATTCCATGATGAAATTTGACGGCGTAACTTTCAGGTACCTCAATTCAAAAGAATATTTCCAGATTGCAGGCCGTGCCGGACGCCGTGGCATTGACGACAAAGGTTTCGCATACGCGATTGTCGACCGGCGCGACTTCAATTATGAGATACTAAAAAATATGACGACTGATGACACCGAACCCATAAAGTCACAGTTCAGGCTTTCAGTAAATACCGTGCTGAATCTTGTCAAGCAACACAACCCCGACGAGATAGACCACATCCTATGCAAGAATTTCAACACATACCAGAAATACGGCAACCGTTTCGATACCGAAAAGACAGCCGTCATCTACCGCAACTTCAATAACATAAAAAAAGAACTAGAGAGACTGGGCTACATAGACGACGACACACTGACCCCGAAAGGCATCTTCACGACACGGATATATTCAGAGGAGATTGCGACCGGCGAGATTTTCGGCACAGGCTTCTATAAGACTCTTGACGACTATGACATTTTCCTGTTGATTGCCTGCCTGTCGTATGAGGCAAAACCAAAAGACGAATTCTATAAGTTGTATGACTCCTCGTCCGTGCACGCACTTGAAGACAAGATACTGGCAGACCATTATCTCTCAAGTGTAGATAAGTTCAATTCCATGAAGCACATGACAGCGCTCGTCTACCCGTGCTATGCTGGCGAGACTATCTTTGACATCATCGACAACACCAACCTTCTTGAGGGTGACGCAATCCGCCTGTTCAGGCAGATAATCGACCGCATCGGCCAGATAAGAAATGCAACAAAAGATAAGAGTCTGTTGACTGCGCTAGATAAGATAGAGAATATGATAGACAAGTCCATGTGCGACATCGATGTTATCTGATTTTTTAAGGATAATCAATCCCGAAGCTTCATCATGATAGATTCTTCGCTATTTTCAGTTGAAATGTTAGATACACCCTTATATTCTGGTTTATCATCACATTTAGGGCAGTAAGGCATATTTTTATAATCAGAGTCACCTTTAAATGCAGTTATCCACGGTGGATTTTTCGAAACATCTGCACTCATGATTTTCTCACCACACACAGGACATTCATAATGTACCTTGTCACCATCTATCAATATATATTCTTCTGTATTTCCAACCATATTAAACCACTTCAATAATCAAACAATAAACATAGATAATCAAACAATCAATTATTAATAACTGATACTATCACCTTCAACAAAAAACATTAAATAATTGCCTGCCGATAATTATCTTATGAAACTAGGTGTCCTGTTCTCAGGCGGCAAGGATTCGACTTACGCATTAGACATAGCAATGCAGAAAGAAGAGGTGGTATGTCTCATTGCCATCGTCTCAAAGAACAAGGAAAGCTACATGTTCCACACCCCGAACATCCATATAACCGACCTCCAGGCAGAAGCCATAGGCCTCCCACTTTTGAAAGTAGAGACTGAAGGTGCAAAAGAAAAAGAGCTGGAAGACCTTGAGAGAGCGATCAAGACCGCAAAAGACAAGTACAATATTGATGGCATAGTGACTGGCGCAATCCAGTCAGTCTACCAGGCAAAAAGGATAGAAGACATCTGCAACAGATTAGATCTTAAATGCATCAACCCGCTCTGGATGAAAGACCAGGTAGAACTGTTGAACGAGCTTGTAGATAAAGGTTACAACATAATCATCTCTGGCATCTTCGCATACCCACTGGATGAGACCTGGCTGGGAAAAAAGCTGGATAAAGACATGATTGAAAAACTGATCACCCTAAAAGACAAGTATGAGATAAATCCGGCAGGGGAAGGCGGCGAGCTTGAGACCACAGTCCTTGACGCGCCCTTCTTCAAGAAAAGAATCATAATAACAGATTCAGAAACAAAAGCAAAAAACAATTCTGGAATTATCATAATAAAAGACGCGGAGCTGGTTGACAGATGATACTGATAGTTGACATGAACCACAAGAAAGATTCATTGGCTGCAATTGAATTCATACAGCCGATAGT
>DAOVHT010000074.1 GCA_030671745.1 Candidatus Nanohaloarchaea archaeon | reverse complement strand
TTTGATTATTTCTTGATGAGCTGGGCGCTGTTTATTTTAACTGCTATATTGGTGGTGACTGGGCTTGTATTATTTGTGCTTCCTGGACTTTTATTGATGATTATGTTCCAATATGCTGTACCTCTTGCGATCTCTGAAAATAGGGGTGCAATCGAGGCATTGAAAAGGAGTTATTCTTTGGCACGTGCGAATCTGTGGTTTTCAGTCGGTCTGGGTATTGTACTCTGGATAATCAATGCTGTGGGTGGCGCTCTTGGTCCTGCCAGTCTGATAACTATGCCATTTACATTTGTCTGTTTCTCTATTGCAGCCTTGAATCTTTCTAAATCTGATAAGAATAAATGAACAATCTCATTTTTTTGTAATCTAAAAAAAACAATATATATTAAGCGCGGTCTAATCTTAGGTATATCTTATATTTAGGTAGAGTAACTATTGATCATAAATATAGATGATAAAATTGATTTGGTGTTTTTTTGATAGATAATCTGCTTTTTGATATTGCTTTTGCAATAATTGCCGGAACTATGGTCGCGTACATCATGAAGATGCTCAAGCAACCGCTTATCTTAGGATATATAATCGCGGGCATGATCATCGGACCTTTGGGGTTCGGGTGGATTGCAAACAGTGATACTGTAATGCTTCTTTCTGAGTTAGGTGTGGCTTTCCTGCTTTTTATAATCGGTATGGAGCTTGATTTTCGTAGGCTTGCCAATGTCGGAGCCTTTGTGACTTATGGTGGACTGTTTCAAGTGATCACTACATTTCTGCTTGCTTATTTCTTGTCTCTGGCATTGGGATTCAGTACGGTGACATCGCTTTATATGGGGTTGATACTTACCTTCAGCAGTACGATGATTGTGATAAAACTTTTGTCTGATAGCTGTAAGATTGATACGCTTCCGGGACGGATGATGCTCGGGATTCTGATTGTTCAGGATATTGTGGTCATACTGGCTTTGTCTATTGTTGTCAGCATGACTGCGGGTAGTGATATATCGTCACTTGTGTTCACTTTGTTCAACGGTTTTGGGTTGGTGGCGCTTGCATTGGTATTTAAGAAAGCCATAAGTCCGCATATATTGAAATTTGCATCATCATCACCCGAACTTCTTTTCATGACTGCAATATCTGTCTGCTTTACATTTGTCGGTGCTGCAAGCTATGTAGGGTTTCCTATCGCGATAGGCGCATTCCTTGCAGGCATAAGTCTTACTGCATATCCATATGATCTTGAGATTGCGGCACGGGTCAGTTCGCTCCGTGATTTTTTTGCAACACTTTTCTTTGTATCGTTAGGGCTGCAGATAGTGTCGTTCAGTTTCTTGAACTATATCGGTCCGTTGATGATGTTTACTGCATTTGTGTTGTTCATAAAGCCACTCATAGTCCTTATAATCGGGAAAGCTTTCGGTTATGAGCTCCGTACATCTTTCATCGCCGCACTGGGTCTTGCACAGATAAGTGAGTTCTTGCTCATAATCGTGACACTCGGTGTCACAAGCGGGCTAATACCTATCGAAATATTTTCAATCACAGCAATCCTTGCGATAATCACTATGACATCAACCGGGTATTACATAAAATATTCGGATAAGATATTTGATCTGTTCTCGCATTATCTGCTTATATTTGAGTTTTTCGGCAGGTTCTCAAAAAATGATAAGCTTGATAAGAAACAAGAAGTAGTAAGGCATAAGAATCATATAGTCCTTGTTGGTTGCCATCTTTTAGGTGAAGGTATATTGTCTGAACTCGGAAAAATGAAAAGACCCGTGGTTGTCCTTGATTATAATCCTGAAATAATCAAGAGACTTCTTGAGGATGACATGGTTGCATATTATGGGGATGTGCGGCACAAGGAAGTCTTGGCAAAATTGGATATTGAGCATGCAAGTCTTGTGATATCGACCATACCTGACCGTGAAGATAACATGTTCCTGTTGAATGAGGTCAAGAGAAGAAACCCTAAATGCATTGTCTTTGTGACTGCAAATAATATCGAGGATGCGCTTGTGTCATATGATAACGGTGTGGACTATGTCATATTGCCTAAACTGCTCGGGTCTGAAAGGGTCAATGAGCATATAGATGACATACTCACTAATCCTGAGGGGATACAGAGATATATTGCACGTTTGCGAAAAAAGTATATACTGACCCTTGAGACTCAGCTTGAGCGGAAGATACTTAATGAAAATGAACCCAAATATCTTAAGCACCTGCAGAAAAAGTTTAATCTTGGTATTTTGAATGATAAAACTAAATGATAAAATTTATGAAGTTTCATAGATATTATATGGCTATAGGGATGTGTGTATATCATGTTTTCAAAAAATAAAGTCGATGATGAAAAGAATGGGTTGATGGCACTAAGTGATAGGATAAATAATATTGATGTTGATGTCTCTGATCTCAAGAATACTACTTCTCGTCTTGACGGGGATCTTACACAGTCGGTGAGCATATTGAATGGGGAGATCAAAAATATCAAAGGTGTGCTTGAATCACTTAAAACCAAATCGGATCAATTTGATGGTGCAATACGTGATACTATAAAGGCTGAGTCTGATGAGGTCTCCAAGATCCGTGTCACTAATGGTTCCGTGTCTGAGTTCCGGGGCGAGATCGAAAGATTGTCAGAAGTCATAAAGACTATGCAGGCCGACATCTCTCGGTTGGACAAGAAAGAAGTCACAATCCAATATGATTCTGAAGTGGGTAGTTTAAGGGATGATTTTGAAAAGTTCAAGAAGATCGCATTGACTGTCGATGACAAGATATAGTTGCATTCTTGGTCCTATTTTTTTCCATTGAATAATCCACTTCTTTAAAAAGATATATTGTCATAAGTATATCTTATGGAAGATCAGATCGATTTCCGAAGGATGCCCGTCATACACCCATACCGTCAGATACTTGACAAGGCGTACAGTGAGGCAAGTGATGCAAGCAAGACAGTCTCGGCTGAGAATAAGCTGTTGGAGATAAGGATCAAGGAACTCAAAAGGGTTGAGACTGCGGTCGAGATCATATGCAATTACCTCAATAATATTGTTGAAAAGACACCGCATGTAAATCTCATGCCGCAATACTATACTGAAATCGTTTCTCTTGCAATCGACAAAGAACAGTTCAAGAAATCATTAGGTGCTGTTCGTTGGGCTGCTGAGAAATCAAAAGAATTAAGTACTACCTACAAAAAGAAGCTTAAAGGTGCGCAGGCACGAGACCTAGGACGAATTAGGTCTGAATATTACGGGCGTCAGTCTTCTGTGCTTCATCAGATAAGACGGGATTTCATATTCCTTGAGGCATGCCGTGCGCGACTGAAGAACCTGCCTAAATTCAAGGAGATGAAAACTGTTGTCATCGCAGGATTCCCTAATGTCGGTAAGTCATCCCTGCTTAAGACTTTGACAGGGGCCGAACCTAATATACAGCCGTATCCATTTACTACCAAACATGTCCGGGTAGGATATATTGAGAAGTATGTCCAGCTTGTGGATACACCTGGGCTTTTGGACAGAAGTCTTGATAAGCGAAATGATATCGAGCTCCAGGCGGTTTTAGCACTCCGGCATCTGTCTGATATGATACTTTTTGTATTTGATGCTTCTGAAACCTGCGGCTATAAGATGACTGAGCAGGTATCACTCTACAAGGAGATGAAGAAGAGTTTTGAGGTACCGTTTATAGTATGTTTCAATAAATGTGATTTAATTTCTGGAAAGGATCTAGAGAAATATACCAAGAAAATGGGTACTAATATTTACCAAGTCTCTGCATTAAAAAATAATGGTTTTGATAAGTTACGGGAATTTCTTTTAGTTGACGCGTTACCTTCAAAGAAAAAGTTCTATCAATGATCTTTGGTTCTGTTATACGTAATCAATATAAATGACTTAGACCTAATTAGTCTTAGACGGTGTTAATGTTGGAAATATGGTATCAGTTTGTTATTCTTGCAATTCTTATTGCGTTGTCTGCATTTTTTTCTGCGTCAGAGATTGCACTTCTGTCACTTGGGAGAATAACCAGGCATAAGATGCTTAAAGACAAAGTTAAGAATTCAAAATTAATTGCAAAACTTCTTGATGATCCTAATAGACTTCTTATAACTATCCTTATCGGGAATAATCTTGTAAATGTTTCAGCATCAGCTCTTGCGACCTCGATCGGTATATTTCTTTTTGGGTCTTTAGGTATCGGTATTGCTGTGGGGGTCATGACATTTTTGATACTTCTTTTTGGCGAAATATTACCTAAAAGTTATGCGGTTCATAATAAGGAAAAGTTTTCTATATTCGCTGCTAAACCTATCTATTTTTTACAGCGGTTTCAATCACCAATCATACGGTTTATGTCTGGTATAATAAATAAATTTATGGATTATTATGGTTTGACCGATAAAGAAAAAACACTTGTGACTGAAGAAGAAGTTATGTCTGCTGTAACAATAGGTACTGAAGATGGGGAGATCGACCCTGAGGAGAAAGAGTTGATACATAATGTTTTTGAATTTGATGATACTGAAGTAAAAGATGTAATGATTCCCAGAATCAATATGTGTTGTATGGATAAGTCAATGACTCTTTTTGATGTGCTTAAGTTTATAGATAAAACAAGCTTTTCAAGGATACCTGTGTATGAAGATGTGCAGGATAAGATTGTGGGTATATTATATTCAAAAGATCTCTTGAAATATGTTGGTAAGAATGTGGATAGCTTTTCTCTTAAAATGATTGTAAGGCCGGCTATATTTGTGCCGGAAACAAAAAAGATCGATGAGTTATTGAAAGAGTTCAAGTCTGAGAAAGTTCATATCGCGATGGTTGTTGATGAGTATGGTGGTATTACTGGGCTTGTCACTTTAGAGGATATTTTAGAAGAGCTTGTCGGTGAGATATATGATGAGACTGATGTATCAAAAAATATGATCCGTAAGAAAGGTAAGAAAACGTTCATTGTTGACGGCGAATCAGAGATTGATGATGTTGAGCGCGTGTTAAGGGTCAAGTTCTTGTCAGGTGATTCAGATTATGATACTATAAGCGGGCTTGTTCTTGACAGGCTTGGTAGGGTTCCTGTAGAGGGGGATATCTTTGAGCTTAAGACG
>DAOVHT010000040.1 GCA_030671745.1 Candidatus Nanohaloarchaea archaeon | reverse complement strand
GCTACACCTTTACGCCTATAATGAAGGACATTGTTTCCGCCAGGAAGGCTAGTTTCTATCCTTTTAAATGATCTTGACCTAAATCGTGGTTCCATATTCAACATCTCCTTTACTAAATTAATAACTTAAACATAAACATGACTATTAATCAATAGATATCAATTTCAACACAAATCTTTTTAAAATAAACACATTATAACCCATATCTGCTTTTCTATCCTTTATCCTCAATCACTGCACACCAAACAATTTCCTTAAGATGATTGTAGACGGTATCGACATAAGTATGTACATACCAAGCCAGCCCACAAAACCTCCGACCAACGGAAGACTGATCGGCAACTTGACTTTCATGGTCTTGAACACAACAGATGACATATCATCCCCGCCAGACGACGGTTTATACTCGATGATCCATTCCATTCCAGAAAGCATCACCGTATCCCCCAATGAATATACTTTACCGGTGACATCATCAACAAAAGTGACCTCGCCCCCACCGACACCCACATGCACAGTAAACGGATTCTCAAAATCACCGCGCACAAAAAGTGCAGAGGACTCATTGACAGGAGATATTACATCACCATAAGTAAATTTCATCCATGGAAATACCATAAATATCAGAAGCATAGACACCATCATAGGTTTAAGTACCATCTTGAGCTGCTGATGGTTCAGCTTCATGCTCTTGGCCCAAAGATTTTTCATCTCTTTCTCATTGTTCTTTGCTTTCGCTTTCTTGATCTGCTTCTGTACAGTTTTCATTTCACGTTTGACATGCTTCAACTTATCCTGATTGACCAACACCTTATTAGCAATCACAAATACTAAAGACAAGAAAAATGCAACAAGGGAAACAGTATACACCGGTTCAAGACCTAGAAGTGGGCTGAATAGGATATTGCCGATATTGATGATAAGATCAACCATAAGTATCACGTCTTGCCCATGAATTTTCTGAGTGAAGGATACATATCCTCAACATGCTGCACCGATACTTCTTCATACAGCTGATAGATAATCATGACAGCCAACAGTATACCCGTACCGCCCGCAAGCGCCCCGGTCAGATCAGCGAATGCCGCAAGTAGACCGACAAATGCACCACCTAAGACTGCAAGACTTGGAATATACCTGTCAAGGACTCTTTCTACAACCCGTATATCTCTCCTGAAACCAGGAATCTGCATACCACTGTTCTGTATCTGCTTCGCAACTGAACGGGAGTCCATATTAGAACTGTGCATCCAGAATATTGAGAACACAACACTGGCTACCACAAAAAATGTAGTATATATGATAACTCTCAATACATCATCAAAGACTATATTGAGCGTAACAAGATTCCATATGAAGTTAGAGGGAGGACTAAGATAATATACAAGACCAGACAATGGAGCACCATCGGCACTGAAAGTACCCAGAAGCGGGAATCCACGCGATGCCAAAAGCTGACCCCATACCTTAAAGTTGATCAGAAGTGCTGCAGCAAGGATAACAGGAATGACTGAAGTATATATGAACTTCAATGGCCATTTCCTACCGAAACCACGTACAGAACCGAATGCCAAAGGTATCTCTACACGCATAGCCTGAGCATAGACGACCATACCGAATATGAATAATGTTGTAAGTACAGGCAAAAGCGCTAAGAAATCAGGAACACCCGACAGAATAGACTGAATGAAATAAGGAATGACACCAGACGGAGTACCGGTAGTGCCGAATGGATTGAACAATCTCAGAAATATCTGTTTACTGACACCTGCAGCAATGAAAAGAGATACACCTGAACCGAAACCCCATTTACTCACAACTTCATCTAAAAATACAATTATGATTCCACCAAGAGCAATCTGGAATATGACAAGACCTACAGTCAAAGGTAAGAAATTCATAGGTTCTATCGCACCCATAAGCGTGTACGCAGCAGCCTCTACAAAACACAGCACATAAGTCAATAACTTCTGAGTTCCCTGAAACATGACTTTTCCATGATGTGTCGACATATCCCAATTAAGTATACCCGACCCTGTCAACAGCTGCAGAAAGATGCTTGATGTAACGATAGGACCTATACCTAACGTGATTATAGAACCGAAACTTGCACCCATGATATCTTCAAGTGCCTGAAATTGAGCGATAGCTGTTGAAGCAACACCCCATACTGCAATCTCTGAAAGAATATAATAGAAAAGAAGACCTGCAAGAGTCCATTTAAGCTTTTCCTTAAATGTAAGTTTCTTGATTGGTTTTGCTACACCAGGAAGCTTCTGTATCAGAGACTCATAATTCATTAAATATACACCATAAACACATGTTCAAACAACATTAATTAAGACAAGAACAGACAACGTAAATGCCTACTAACTATATATGAAAAACCATATATAAAAAGATATATACAAAAAAACCAAAAAAACCAGAAATCTAGTAAAAGATCACTCTAAAACTATTGCTTTCCCGCCGGCTTTCTCAATTTTCTCAACAGCAGTGCTTGAAAATTTCTTTGCAGTGATATTCATCTTTGAGATGACAATACCACTACCTAAAACTTTTTGTACTCCCGCTTTATCTAAATCAATAGCATATACCGCACCCGACTTGATAGCCACGCCAGATGCTAGATATGTATCAAGATTAAGTTCAATCCGAGACAGATTGATAGTCACATCAACAGTTATAACTTTCGTAGGTCTGACAAAACCGGATTTACCAATCCTTTGTTTAATATTATGAAGCGCTGTCATTTTCTGTTGTCCTTTCTTTCCGGAACCGGCCATACCTCGACCACCACGGCTTCCTGCACCCCTATGTTTTTTAGGAGAACCCCATGCATGAGTCCTGGAACCTCTGAGTTTCCGTACTTTTTTTGTCTTGTTTACAACCATATTGATCACGAAATTGGATATATTTAGATCATCTTGACAAGAAGATCATTAATCTTTTCTCCCCTATAACCTAATGCACCTTTCTGAACAAAAGTTCTTTTTATACCACCACGTTCATGTCCTTTTACAGGTGGAGAAAGTCTGAATACAGGTCTTATGCCAGAATCATTAATCTTACCATCTTTAATCTTTTTGACAGCAGATGCCGCAATTTTACTATCAGCAAATAATTTAGAACTGATCCTACCTCTTTTAGATACAAGATCGTTCAACATATCATCAGAGACTTCACCCCAAGTGATATAATCCTTTGCTTTATTAAGCATACCATCCATGTATTCATTTTTTGGAATGATGACACAATGATTAGGTTTTGTAAGCCTCAAAGATTCAAGAGTATATTTTATCTCTTTCCTTATGCCCACGGTACCTCTGACCCTTATAGCTGCATATAATTTTGACATAATAATCACAAATAAATTTAAATTATCCCTTCAACCATACCGGTTGACTTTTTAGCCTCTTCTGAAACCCTCATATTATTAAGTTTTTCAAGTGAACCGAATATAGCTTTCACAAAGTTAAGCCTTGTCTTTGTCTGACCACGGCTCTTACCCCATACATCAGTTATACCTGCAAGAGTCATAAGTGTTTTTGCTTCTTTAGCAACACAGAGACCAATACCTTTAGGTGCAGGCATAAGAGTCACGTTGACAGACCCACACTTTGATTCAGTCTTGAAAGGAATTGAGTGATGAGATTTGCACTGGCATTCCCATGAACCGCAACCCCTTCTTATAGGAATAATATTAAGTTTAGCTTTCTTGACAGCATTTGCAATTGTTGTTGGCACATCTTTACTGGTTGCATAACCAAGACCGATAAGACCATCACCATTACCTACAGCGACAAGTGCATGGATAGAACGACGTCTACCCGATTTATGCATTCGGTTAGTGTACCTTATAGGTGTTCGCATAATACTTCCACCTTTACCAGGATTACCACCGATCTGTATGACCTGATCTTTTATTTCAGGCACTAAAAAATCAACAATTTCGGATTCTCTTATGACAAGACCCTGATCAAATATATCTTTGATACTTTTGATTTCCCCATTCATAACTTTTCTTCCAAGTTCAGTCCTAGGAACCCAAGTTTCCTTAATATCTTTTTTCTCAGAATCCCGTCTTCTAAAATCTGCCATAATAATCACATATACTCATTACTTATTTCTTGCTTTTTGGTTCCCCTTTAACTGATTCCTTTTTTTCCGCTTTTTTTGAAGAACCTGCAAGTATTTTCTTTTTTACTGTTTCAAAATCTTTAACGATAGATGTTTTTTTATAAGCATCAATATGTGCACCAGTAATTCTGTCATCAGATGGTATATTATCTGGCGAATGAGGTATTTCAAGACCACCATCAACTGCACCCTTCAAGACTGCAAATATTGTTGCACCTTTAGTAGGTGTCAAAAGACCAATATCAAGTATTGCATTATCAACCTTATTAGATTTTGCAAGTACTGCAAGCTGAAGACCAGTTAGATAAGCAGCAGGGATATTCTTGAATGAACCTTTCCATCCATGTTTTGCAAGGGATGATGAATCAACAGCAACAACTGTCTTATCCTGTCCGTGAACAGAAGTTACAATCTGCGCAATCATTTTAGTATTGGATCTACGGACGACCATACGTGGCTTACCGGAAATCAACAGATTAAGCCTCTTCTTATAATTAGTCTTGCCTTCTACTCTTCTTCTGAAATGTGAAAGATGTTTTGAGTTCATTAGATTCACCATATTTTAAAAAAATTATTCCTTTAGTTTCTTTATATACAGATTCAGGTGAGATTTATTCCTGAAAAAACCGCTTGTTGAAAGACGGTAAAGTTTTGTATATTCAGTTGAAAGTATAATATCTTTTGCTTTCAATTTTAAAAGTTCAGACCTTAAAGCTCTTATTTTTTTCATCCATTCAACTTTAGGATATGCACGTGTTTTTGCAGTACCTTTTCTTGAACCAGCACCACTCCTCAAGGATTTTTTCTTCTGTATTGCTATTTTCCTTGCACGAACCCTGCTCTGACCCTTTAAAGAAGCCACTTTAATGATATCTTTAGCTACAAGAGTCCTTATATCATGACGTGTAATTGCAGAGCTGACCTCTTCAGCATGATTCGGACTAACCCATACTCTGTCCTTCCCTACCTTAAGCATTCTTGCGGCCAGTTCTTTTTGCTGTCTTGTGTTCATAAAAATCACATCATCAATTAAATTCAATTATTTGTAAGTTCTATCTCAACGCCTTCAGACAATATGATTTCATCAGTGAATTCAGTATTGCATAACGGGCATTCAAAATAATTTATTTTCTTTTCATTGCGAACATCACCGATAGTTCCACATTTTGGACATTTCGTATGTCCTGCATGCAAAAATGTAATCAGTGTCATTCAAATTCACCTATTGATCATTTAATCATTATTGTTTGAATATTCTTTAAACTCCTCAATTATCTATTTCTTAGGCTCAGCTTCAGCAGAAACCTTTTTTACTTTATCTTTACTGTCATCTTTATTGACATTATCTTTTTTAACCTTTGCTACAGATTTCTTAGCAGCTTTATCTTTTTTTGAAGCTATTTTTATAGCTTTAAGAGTTGAAACACCAGGATTCAAGATTCTGACATTTAATTTATTAGCATCATTGACAATATCAATTCTCTTTTTAAGCCCGACTGTAGATGCAATCCTTGCAACTTCATCAGTTTTATTGATTGTTTCAAGATCAGAAACATTACAGATCATGACTTCTTTTTTACCGCAAGCATGAAATCCACGAACTTTAACAGGTGAACTATAACTTGGAGTTGGATTTGTATGACCTCTCCTGTGCATCCTGAACTTATTATGTCTACCTTTTCTACCTCTCCATGCAGTTCCAAGCTTTAGATACCTATAAGAATCCTGCCTAGTAAATGAAGGTTTCTTACTTTTTATCACTTTTCGTACATCAAGCAGTTTTTTAATCATAATAACACCATAAATCTTTTTCTATTTCAATCATTCTTTAGTTACAAGATAAACTCCATCTTGGAAAACTCGACGATCTTTACCTTTGACTTTACAAGCTTTTTCAATATTAGCTGCAGTCTGACCAACATCCTCTCTATTGGTTCCAGATACAATAACATCCTCTTTCTTGACGACTACTTTAGTCTCACCTAAAATATTTGCTTTCAGGATTCCTTTTGCACCAAGGAAATTCTTGATATCAACAACATCACCATTTACAGATACGTTCATAGGAAAGTGAGTATATACAATCTTTAATGAATATGTAAACCCGCTTGTAACACCTTTTATCAGATTATTGATATGCGATGTCCAAGTACCCACAACCGCACGATCCTGATTCCTTTTTGATTCAGTACTGATTACAATCGTACTGTCTGAAATATTACATGTGACATGTGGATGAACAAAAATCCGACTAACACTTGCTCCCTCTTTTGAAACTTCAATATTCCCGCCATCCTGCAGTTCAACTTTCACTTCCTCAGGGATTACAATTTTCTGTTCATACACCATAAAAACACCATAATAATTAATTATAATTTTATTTTAAAAGTCAAAATATTTAATCACTCAATATACATAAGCGATTAAACTTCCTCCAATCTTATCTTTAGTTTCTTTGTGGGATTTCACACCCTTTGAAGTTGACACGATCATAACACCGACATTACTTGCAGGAAGATATCTTTTTTCAAATTTAAGATAATCATCTTTTTTAACTGAATGCCGTGGTACGATTGGTTTGCAATCATTGATCATACCGATCAGTTCAACTTTTATTTGTCCACCCTGATTATCTTCTATGATTTTATAATCACCGATATATCCATTTTCCTTAAATATATCCATTATACTGATCATCATACTAGACGTATAATCCAGTAAACATTCCTTTTTTCCGACATGTTCAGCATTTCGAAGAACAGTCATTACATCTGCAATAGGATTATGTAACATTAAATATCACCATTATTTATTTTTAATCATACTTTTTGAAACCAAGACTACTCGCGATTTCACGGAAACAATTACGGCAGTAATTAAGATGATATGCTTTTATGACACCTTTACCAGTCTTACCGCATCTTCTGCATTTATTATTAGCCAAACCATTACTTCTAGCTTTTGGCATATTATGTTTTTTAAATTTTACAGCCTTTGTCTTATTTGATTTCTGTTCCAGTTGTTTCAAAAGTTTTCTATAATCTCCCATATAACATCACATACACAATTACAAGATTTCTAATTTAAATTCCTTTTTCATAAAATCTCTAGCTTCATCTCGTGTTATCCTATGAGATAAAGGTATTTTTCTTTTCTGAATTTTTCGTCTCTTGATTCTGAAACCAGCTCTTTCAAGAGTTACGCTTATATTAAAACCCATGATACCTATAGCAGGATCATATTTAATTCCAGGCACTTCAAGATATTCTTCAAAACCGAAATTAAAATTGCCTTCATTATCAAAGCTTGATCCCTTAATAGCATTACCTTTAGCACGAAGCAGATTCTTTAGAGTATCCAAAGCTTTCTGATCCCGCATTGTTACTTTGACTCCTATGACTCTTCCTTTACCGACTTTATATGTCTTTGCTTTTCTTGAAGCTAAGGTCTTGACGGGTTTACATCCAGTAAGTCTCTCTGCAAGAAGCACCGCACTATCAAGACGATCTACATTCTTTCCAAGACCTATATTCAGTACAACCTTTGAGACCTCAATATTTTTCATAAGATTCATAATAATCACAAACCACTATACTCCATAATTTATTCAACTTTAATAAGGGACGCTTTTGTTCCCATAACAAAGATATAATCTTTTAACGTCCTAAGTTCAGTACCATCGATATCAACAAGCACCATATTTGGTTCCGGACTCTCGATGATCTCAAGCTTCTTTATTTTTCCTATAGCACCTATATGTTTACCGCCAGTGACCATCACAACATTACCGATTGCAACCGGTTGATGTGATTTGACTTCTTGACTAGGTACTGTAATCTGTACAGTATCTCCTACTTTATATACTGCTTTTTTCACATCCATGACAAAAGTTCGACCATCATGAAGACCAAACTGTATTTTCCCGCCATGTAATGCTTTTTTTGAAATGATTTTACCAAGTTTAAAAGATGATTCTTTACTTTCAATCTCAACAGGCACTAATTTCCCTGTTTTAAGGAGTATCCTATAATATTTCTTGATTTTAGGTAATGCAACAACATCCATAAAACCGACCGGATGTTTATAATCCTTTATGATTTTACCATCAACTAAAAGCTGACTATCATTCAATATTGTTTTTGCTTCGGAAAGTGTTTTTGCAAACATTAATATATCCCTCAAAAGCACACCGACAGGTATGCACTCATCTTTACCATGAGGTCCTGAACTAGACAAAACCGCAAACTTAGCAGTCTTCTTTGGCATATGATAATTTTTTGATGCTCGAAGTCTCTTTAAATGCATTACAATCACTCATTCCGTAAATATTATTTTTTATTTTTTTACTGTCTTCTTCTCTGCAGTTTTCACAGTTTTTGCAGTATCTACCTTTTTTTTCACAGGAGTTGCTTTCTTAGTTGCAGTTTTAGTAGCAGCTTTGGTTGCGATCTTTTTAGTTTCAGGTTTTGCTTCAGGTTTTGCTTTTGAAACCGGCTTACTTTCTTCCTTTGCAACTACTTTTTTAACTTTTTTACCTTGATCCTTTTTTGTTGTATCAGACTTTACATTCCCAATACGTTTTGCATCATCAAGATTCAAAGATATTATTTGAAGATTTGATGGTTTTTGTGGAACCTGAACCTCAGTACCATCAGTCTTTTTAGTTGTAATACCTTTGATATGAACATAACCTTTCTTTATGAAAACCGAAACGATTTCCCCAGTAGATCCTTTATAGGAACCCCTTTTTATTATAACTTCATCACCAAGCCGGACAGGTAATGATGATTTACCAACTTTCTGCTTCAATGTCTTTGAAAGATTTGCAGATAAAAATTTTCTTTTGACATGAAGTGGAGCATTATAAAGATATTTTCTTTGTTTTGCAGTTTCCTTTGAACCTTTCCATTTTAAAGACCATTTACCAATTTTCATATTATGTCACCTTTATACAATTGTTGCTGCAATTTTTCCAATCATTGGGAATCTTTCCACAACTTCTTTTGCAATAATACCTTTTATCTGCTTTCCTCTTGGCTCAAAATTATCTTGAATAAGCACTGCAGTATTCTCGGGGAATTTAATCCTTACACCGTTTGCACGTTTAAATTCTTTTGTTTGTGTAACAACAACAGCTTTTACAACTTCGTGTTTTATTTTCTGATTACCAGAT
>DAOVHT010000084.1 GCA_030671745.1 Candidatus Nanohaloarchaea archaeon | reverse complement strand
TTCTTGAAGGTAAAGATGTAATGGCTGTATCAGCTACTGGGTCTGGTAAAACTCTTGCTTTTGCAGCAGGTATCATACATGATGCTAAAAAAGGTGCAGGGGTTCAGGCAGTAATACTTACTCCTACAAGAGAACTTGCAGAACAGGTTTCTGACTCGTTTAAGACATTCTCACAGTTTAAGAAATTGAGAATATTGCCTGTTTATGGTGGTGTGTCTATAAATGCTCAGATACAAGGACTTAAGCAAGCTGATGTTGTTGTAGCTACACCTGGAAGGATGTTAGATCATATCCAGCGAAATACAATAAATCTAAGCAAAGTAAGCACACTTGTTTTTGATGAAGCAGATAGGATGCTTGATATGGGTTTTATTGATGATGTAAAGAAAATTACAAATAAATGTCCACGAAATAGGCAGACTTTGCTTTTCTCAGCAACATTGTCTAAGAAAGTATACAGTCTTGCAAAAGGATACATGAAAAATCCTGAATCAGTTTCGGTTGAATCTCGTGTTGATCCTAAGAAATTGAGTCAATGTTTCTATGATGTTCAGGATAATCTGAAGTTTTCACTTTTAGTGCATCTTTTAAAGAATGAGCATTCAGGGCTTGTCATGGTATTCTGCAATACTCAGAGAAATACTGATTTTGTCGCAAAAAACATTAAGAAGCAAGGTCTTGATGCATCTGCAATCCATGGTGGTCTTACACAGGATAAGAGAACAAGGATATTAAGGAATTTTAATTCCAGTGATATGCATGTTTTAGTATGTACTGATGTTGCTGCTCGTGGTCTTGATATAAAGGGCGTGTCTCACGTCTATAATTATGATGTACCTAATGAAAGTGATAATTATATCCACAGGATAGGTCGTACTGCACGTGCGGGTGAAGAAGGTAAAGCTATTACTATACTTGCTAGCCGAGATTATGGTAATTTCAGGAAAGTTATAAGTGATACTGGTGTTAAGGTCGCAAAAGAAGATGTTCCTGCGGTTGAGCGAGTCAAGATAACTGTTGCTAAAAGTTTTGATGGTGGATCAGGTAAAGGTGGATTCGGTGCTCGTCGTGGCGGTTCCAGTTTTGGTGGTAACCGAGGCGGATCAGGTTCTAGTTCAGGTCGTGGTGGTTCAAGTTTTGGTGGTAACCGAGGTTCAGGTTCCAGTCGTGGCGGTTCAAGTTATGGTGGTAATCGAGGTTCAGGTTCCAGTTCAGGTCGTGGTGGTTCAGGATTTGGTGGTAACCGAAGTTCAGGTTCCAGTCGTGGTGGTTCAAGTTCTGGTGGTAACCGAAGTTCAAGTTCTGGCCGAAGTGGTGGTTATGGAGCTAAGAAAGGTGGTTTTGGCGGTAATAATAACCAGAAGTCATCTGATAGCGGTAAATCATTTCAGAAAAGTTAATCTTTTCTTTTAATCTTTTTTATTTTCTCTTTTTTTATATTATTTATTATAATTCTTTAGAAATAGTTATATTTTAATTTAAGATTATATGGCGTTAGATTGTACGATTATAGGGGGGGTTACGGAAGATTCATAAAAACCTTCCGCATGAACCCTAGTTTTTGTGGAGGATATTAAATTTGTTATTTGAATCTGTACATATCCTTTTCAAGGTCTGATTTTTTTATGATCAGTTCATTGCCTTCTATTGAACTTTCAAGATATCCAGGCCAGCAACCGCCGCCTTTTTTGTTTTTAGTACCCAAATCCATTATGTTGTAGGCGTTACCGCAGTTGTTGCATATCATGTCATTTCCTTCTTGGCGATATCCTTTCTCTGCGCCGAAACATACGTCACAGGCGTCAAAGGCTGTCTTTATTGTTCCGTCTTCAGCTTTGACAACAAAATATTTGATTGTTGTTCCTTTGTATTCGTAAGTGTACCATTTGGCTGTTTCTGTTATTTCTGATAATTGTATCTTTATCGGGTCAGTGTCTATTGTTGTTTGACCTGTTATGTTTTGTGTATCTCCTTTTGTTAAGGTGAGTCCTGCCATTAATATAACTGCTAGTATTATTCCAATTATTATTTTTTTATTGTCCATAATTATCACTTTCTTTTTAACTTCCGCAACCACATGTGCCACCATTACTTCCACCACAGGTTGATGATCCGCATGACCCGCCACAGGAGCCTGCTGCTGCTGTAGGTGTTGCGTCAAGTAGCTGTTGGGTTTCTGCTGTTGTTGTCGGTGTATCATCACCTGTCACGATGAATGTTCCTGGAATCATACCCATCCAGCAACTCCAAGGGATAACTCCTTCTGTATCAGGCGTGAATTCAATTGTTTGTTCGCCTTTTTTTATGTCGAAGTTTAGTCCTAGTTTAGGGACTTGAATTGCGTTGTTACATCCGTTTACTTCTTTGCCGTTAATTACCCATTTGACAGGAATTCCTTTCTTTAATATGAATTTATCTGGTACCCAGCCGTATCGTGTGACATCCATGTTTATTATCTGGTAACCGTCTTGTATTTGGATTGTCTCTTCTTTTGCTGTGGTCTTGTCTGTGTTCAGTTTGCTTGATGTTATCAGAGTGTTTGTGTCAAGGCCTGTTCCTGTGAGGGACAGTCCCGTATTTACCATAACAAGTCCTAGGATAATTACTATGGCTCCTGATGCTTTGAGTATCTTGTGTGTGGCTTTTTTTGATATCATGTTTGTCAAGAGACCGAAGCTCATCATGACTGGTAATGTTCCAAGAGCAAATATGAACAGAAGTTTTGCACCCTCAATCATGCTGCCTGTACCTGCAGCCATTATGTATATTGCCTGTAATGGTCCGCATGCAATCATCAGTCCGTTTAATAAGCCTATTGTAAGTGGATTGTTGTGTTCTTTTGATTCCTTTCTTATGAACTTGTTCAGGAATTTTGGTGATTGTATCCTTAATTTTCTTAAGGCTGGAAATATGTTTAGCATGTTAAGACCGAAGATTATCAGGAAAAGACCTGCAGTGATCCCTGCCATACCTCGCATCATAGGTGTGAATGTTATGATTGATCCTAAAAGGCCGAATGCTGCGCCTATTACTGTATATGAAATAGTTTTTCCAAGACCGTACATTAAATGTGATTTATGGCTGCTCTTTCCTTCTTGCGCGTCTTTTGCAGTGTAGCTTATGACAAAACCACCACACATGCTTATACAATGGAAACCCGTCAGGAGCCCTACAAGAAACAAGAGTCCGTAACTCATGTTTGCGCTAATTTCCGGGAAGGGTATGGATTCAATGTATGGGATAACATTCATACCTATAATTAACAGTCCGATTGTTCCGAATATTATGCCTAGAAGTCTTGTGTTGAACATTGGTTCTTTGTTGTCTGTGTCTTTTATGTGGCAGGTGTATCCTTTTTTGTCAATTTTATTGAATATCTTTTTTAGTGTTGTCTTTTCAGTATCAAAAGTGACTTTACCTTGATTTTTACTGTAATTTATGTTGACTTTTATTATGCCTTTTGATTTTTCTAGAGTGTCTCTTATAAGAGTCTCGCAACTGTTGCAGTGCATGCCGTCAATATCAAACGTTTCTGTCTTTCTTGTCATACTATCAAACCTTTTTGGATGATAGGTATGTGACTGAAACACCTTATAGTCCTATATGTGAAACCTGTTGAAACCAGTTTCAGTTGTGTCTTAATATGACTATGTTTGTCATGCCGCGACGTTTTCGTTCTATTAGGTTTCGTGTTTCTAACTTGTCTAGAATCCGTGTTATCTTTACTTTGCTCAGTTTTGTTTTTTCTACAAGGTCTGATTGAAAAATATTGTTTCCTTTATCTAAGATGCATTCAAGGATTAGTCTTTCTTCTGGGTTTCGCGCTTTTTGTAGCAGAGCTTTCTTGTCTATCCTAGTTTTTAGTTTTGTCTTTTTCAGTATGTACTCTTTAATGTTTTCTGAGAATATCAAGTATGTGCCTATGAATATCAATGTGGTCATTATGCCTAGGCTTATATCTGTCTGGAAGTTTATTGATCCCCACATAGGGCAGGTATCACCGTGGTCGCAGGAGACTGCAACTATCTCTTTTAGCGCCTTGTTGAATAGGTATATTATGAATCCTACCAGCGCTGATATTATGATTATGAAATAGCCTGCGGTCTTGTCTTGCATGGGTAGTTATGATTGTGAGAGTATTATAAGTTTTTTGGATTTGTTTGGGGTTATTTTTGTGGTTAATTAATATATAATTTTGTTAATATAATAATTATCATGATGATTGATGGACATGTTCATTTTGGTTCCCTGCCTCATAATGGGAAGATGTTTGGTAGTTTTGAGGAATACAAGCGCATCTGTGATAAAATCGGTGTATCCAGATATTGTACGCAACCTATCGGAATCTCTGATAATTTTAGTAGGAAGACAACGCCTGATAATAGTGCTGTGTTGTCTGCGTTCGCCAAGGATTCCAAGATAATACCGATATATTGGTTCAATGTATTTGATCTGCCTGAAAAGATTGATGGTTGCTACAAGGCCATCAAATTACATTCTGATATAGGGCAGGTTTCTATTGATGATAAAAGAGTTATTGATTTTGTCAATAAGATCAATCTGCCTGTTTTTGTCCATACAAATGAGAATAAAGAATTTTCAAATTTAGATAAGGTGATAAAACTTGCAGAG